>JAUZRO010000248.1 GCA_030950465.1 Candidatus Altimarinota bacterium
TTAAAAATCAACAAAAAAAGAGAAAAAAGTTTATTTAAAACTTTTCTTCTCTTTTTTATATGTTTTAATAGCATTATAATATAATTTATAGCTATTATTTTTTCTAGATTTTTCCTGCTATCACGAAAGGAGCCAAATAGAAAATATGGAAAAAATAAAAAAATCTAAATAATTAAATTTAGATTTTTTTTGTCAACAGAGGGGTTTAGTCCTTTGCTTCAAAACTTTGTTTTATTTAGTATAAAAACTTTCAATCATATTTCTAAAACTCATTCTTGTTCTAAGTTCATTATAATAATTAGAACCTTCAATATATAATTTTTCTAATCTTTCTAAAACTTCTGGATTACTAAAGCTAGCTTTAATTTTAATAATTTCATCTTTCATTTGCTTATCAGAAACTTCAGATCTTTTAGGTTCCATTTTAGATAATTTATGTAAAATTAATTCACCTTGTAATCTTTTTAAAGCAACTGGTTTTACATTAGTTTCTTTATAAATAGCTTCATCCATTTTTAATGATTCTAAATAATCTTTCATTATAACATTATCTTGACTCATATTTTGTTTAATTTCTTCAAAAACTTTACCAATTTGTTCTTCAAGAATTTTATCACCTAAATCTATTTTTGTAATTTTTAATAATTCTTCAATAAGTTTAGATTCTTCTTCCATTCTAACATTAGATTCTTTAACATCTAGTAGTTCTGTTTTAATCAATTTTTTAAAACCATCTAAGTCTAATTTTTTACCTCTTAGTTTTTCAATAAATTCTAGAGTAAATTCTGGTTTAACAGCTTTTTCAATTTTTAAAATTTCAACATCAAATTTAGTTTTAAGTCCAGCAAATTCTGCATTATGATAATCTTTTGGAAAATCAATATCCAAAGTTAATTTATCACCATTTTTAGCTCAAACTATACCTTCTTCAAAACCAGGAACTAAAACACCTTGTCCCATTGATAATGGATATTCTTCCATTTTAGTATTAGCTAATTCTTTTCATTTAGAATCAAAACCTTGAGTATTAATTGTAACTTTATCATTTTTAGAAACCTTTTCTGATTTTCCAGCTTCTTTAAAAGTAGTAAATTTAGTTTCTATATCTTCTAAAGCAGCTTTAACTTCAATAGCAGAGACTTTAACATCAGCTTTTTTTAAACTAATTTTTTTATAATCATCACTTATAGTAATTTCTGGAAAAACTTCAACTTCCATTTTAATTTTCATTGGATTTTGAGATATAACTTCTTTAATTTCTCATTGAGCAACTGGCATTAATTTTTCAGCCTTTAAAGCATCTCTATAAACTTTATCAATAGCAAAATCAACAGTCATTTGAGAAATATAATCTTCTCCATAATTTTTCACAATAACAGCTTCTGAAACATGACCTTTTCTAAAACCTTTAATATCAGCATTATCAATTAAATGTTTTACAGCTTTCTTTCTAAATTTAGCAACATCATTTGTAGGAACTTCAATAATAAGCTCAACAATAGATTTTGGTAAATCTTTTCTTTCTATCTTCATAATTCTTTTGTTAATAGTAATAAAATAACAGCTGGATTATATATATTTTTTTTTATTTGTAAAACAAATCTTTAAACACTTTCAATGCTAACTCTTGATTAATAAAAAATGGTGATGTTGAAACTGTTATTACATCAGCCTTTTTAGCAATATCTAAAACCACTTTTTTCTTTAATTCATAATCTATAAAATCTAAATCTGGTTGAAAAAAATCTAAATCTAGGTTTAAAATAATTCCCTCACCCCCTGCCCCTCTCCCTTGGGGGAGAGGGGAGTTTAAATAATCCTCTAAATTTTTAGTATTTCTAATCTGAATAGTTTTTCAAATCAATCCTTGCTTCTCAGCTGGAATAAT
Source organism: Candidatus Altimarinota bacterium (assembly GCA_030950465.1). Lineage (GTDB taxonomy): Bacteria > Patescibacteriota > Gracilibacteria > BD1-5 > UBA6164 > CALLPO01. The sequence goes on from JAUZRO010000248.1 coordinate 1,889, forward strand.
ATAATTCCCTACATTAATTTTAGAAAAATTTGTGTATTCAAAGATACTTTTTAAGTCAGTTTTTTCTAAAATAGTTTGTGGTTCCCTATAATCTGCATGTTCATCAATATGATAAAGTGTTGCTCAAGATTTTATTTTTCATTGTTTCTTAGCTAAATACCAAAAAAATAATGCATGATTATGATTATCAAATAAATAAATAGTACAATTTATAGCCCCCTGATAAGGGGGTTGGGGGTCTATCTCATAAAAATTTTCTAAACCAAAATTAGTACTTAATTTTCAATCAAATCAAAAATCTTGAAAAGTAATTTTTTCATAAGACTCCCTCTCCCCTTTGGGAGAGGGCTGGGGTGAGGGCTTTAATAGTTTTATTTCAGAAAAATTTGAAATTTTAATTAAATTTGGAACATATAATTTTGGATTTTTCCTATTTTCAAAACTAAGAGAATTATTTCAAATATTTTCTGTGATATAAAATGGTTGTGAATACATTTTTTTAAATTTAAAGTTAAAATTAAACCCCGGGGGAAAGTTCCAAAATTTTGAACTATTCCCCGGGGTTGTTTATTATTTTATGCACAAACTGTATTTACTTCTTTTTTTATTAAAGCTCATCTTTTTCTACTTAATAAATTTAGTTTTTCTGAAACTCAAGATAAGTAAGAAACTACTTCATTTTCACTTTCAGTATTATTTAAAAGAGTTAATTCAATAGAATTTTTTATTTCTCTAAATTTTTCAATATAAACAGGATCAATATCTTTTAATATTTTTTCTAAATAATCTAGATGAGATTGTTTAGATTTTTGATTTTTAAAATGTCTATTTAAGACACT
>JAUZRO010000249.1 GCA_030950465.1 Candidatus Altimarinota bacterium
GCAGATGTTTGGGAAGAAGAACCAAATGATCCAAAAATAGAATTACTTGAGTTAGAAAATGTTTTAATAACTCCACATATCTGAGCAATGACAAAACAAGCAGAAGAAAAAATGCACTTTTTTAAAGAATTAATTTAAAAAAGAGCTTACAAGCTCTTTTTTTCTTTTTTTGATATAAAACTAACAAAAACTTGCTAAATTAGTAAAATTTACTAGAATATACTAAATTAATATATTATTTATAAAAATATTAAAAAATGAGTGAAGAAAATGAAAGTTTAGAAAATGCTACTAATTTAAGTTTGAATACTCATATTAGCTACCATTGAGATACTCCTACAAATATTTCTGATGATATGGAAAAGAGTTATCTTGAATATTCAATGGCTGTAATTGTTTCAAGAGCTCTACCTGATGTTAGAGATTGAATGAAGCCAGTTCATAGAAGAATTCTTTATTCTATGCATGAACAAGGTTTAAAATCTACTGCAAAATATAGAAAATGTGCTACTGTAGTTTGAAATGTGCTTTGAAAATATCATCCTCATGGTGATAGTTCAGTTTATGGTGCTTTAGTTAGAATGGCTCAAGATTTCTCACTTAGATATCCATTAATTGATGGTCAATGAAATTTTGGTTCTATTGATGGTGATAATCCAGCTGCTTATAGATATACTGAATCAAAATTAGAAAAAGTTACAGAATTAATATTAGCAGATATTGAAAAAGATACTGTTGATTTTAGAGATAATTTTGATGCAACTCAAAGAGAACCTTCAGTTTTACCTACTAGATTACCATCATTATTAATGAATGGAGTTATGGGTATTGCTGTTTGAATGGCTACAAATATTCCTTCTCATAATCTGTGAGAATTAATGTCAGCTATTAAATATATAATGAAATCTGAAAATCCTGAAGATATTACTGTTGAGGATTTAATGCAATTTGTTCAAGGTCCTGATTTTGCTACAGGTTGAGAAGTTTATGATAGAGAAGCAATATTAACTGCTTATTCTACTTGAAGAGGTTCTGTTATAATGAGATGAGTTGCTAGAATTGAAGAAAATAAAAAATGAAGAGCTGTAATTAATATAAGTGAAATTCCATTTAATGTTAATAAATCAAAATTAGTAGAAAAAATTGGTGAATTAATTAGAGATAAAAAAATAGTTTGAGTATCTGCTCTTAGAGATGAATCAAATAAAGATTGAATCAGAATTATTGCTGAAATAAAAAAAGATGCTTTTCCTAAAAAAATATTAAATCAAATTTTCAAATTAACTCAATTACAAACTAGTTTTGGTTATAATATGATTGGTTTATGAGAAAGAGGTAAACAACCTAAATTATATAATCTTAAAGATTTATTATTAGAATTTATTAGCCATAGACAAGAAGTTGTTACTAGAAGAACTCAATTTGAATTAAGAAAAGCTGAAGCTAGAGCTCATATTTTGGAAGGTTTAAAAAAAGCTCTTGATCATATTGATGAAGTTATAAAAACTATTAGAGCAAGTAAAACTAAAGAAGAAGCTAAAGTAGCTTTAATGAAAACTTTTTCTTTTTCTGAAATTCAAGCAGATGCTATTTTAGAAATGAGATTAAATAAATTAGCTGGACTTGAAAGACAAAAAATTGAAGATGAATTAAATGAAAAATTAATTTTAATAGCAGATTTATTAGATATTTTATCTAAACCAGAAAGAATTGATTCTATTATAGATTGAGAATTTGATGAAGCTTTAGATAAATTTTGAGATGAAAGAAGAACAAAAGTAAATGCTTGAAAAGTTTGAGAATTTAATCCAAAAGATACAATTCCAAATGAAGAAGTTATGATTGCTTTTTCTAAAAAATCATATATCAAAAGAGTTAAATCAACAGCATTTAGAACTCAAAGAAGAGGTTGAAAATGAATTGCAACAGGAACAAAAGAAGATGATGAAATAATGCTAATGCTTCCTACAACTAATCATGCAGATTTATTATTCTTTACTACAAAATGAAGAGTATTTAATCTTCCTGCTTATGAAATTCCTGAAACTTCAAGAACAGCTAAATGACAACCAGTAATTAATTTAATTAATTTACAAAAAGGTGAAGAAATAGCAGCTATTTTAGATATTACTAGAGAACAAAATAAATTTTTATTTTTTGTAAGTAAAAATTGAATAGTTAAAAAACTTGATATGGAACAAGTTACAAAAATTAGATCAAATTGATTAAAAGTAGTTTGAGTAAAAGAAGGAGATGACTTAATGTGGGTTAAAACAACTTCTTGAAATGATAATATTTTCTTAGCTACTCATAACTGAAAAGCTATTCAATTTAATGAAACTGATGTTAGACCAATGTGAAGATGAGCAGCTTGAGTAAAATGAATTAATCTTAAAGAATGAGATGAAGTTATAGAAGTTGCAATTGTTTCGGAAGAAGTAAAATATATTTTTACAGTTACAGAAACTTGAATGTGAAAAATCACAGGAATTGAAGAATATAAAAATCAAAATAGATGATGAGCTGGAGTAAAAGTTATGGTAATTAATGAAAAAACTTGAAAATTAGTTAGTGCTAAAATTTTATCTGAACAAGATAAAAAAGAACTTGAAATAATTTTGATATCTAAAGGAGGTCAAACAATTAGAATGACACTTTCAGGAATTAGAAAAACTTCAAGAGTAACTCAATGAGTTATTTTAACTAAATTAAAACAGAAAAATGATATTGTTGTAAGAGCATCTTTGATTAGAGAAGGAGAAGAGGAAGAAGAAGAAGTAAAATAAAAAAATCCTAACTTATAATAAGTTAGGATTTTTCAGGTTTGAGGAAAAAGAGCATTCAATAAAACTCACAAAAATATTATTATTTAATATAAAAGTATGCAAGAATTATATAATAAATTAAAACAATATTGAATAGAAGATGCTATAAAAATAGAGGAGTCTGATAGGCAATACATAGCTCTTAAAAAACTTTGAGATAATATAGAAAATAAAGAAGTTTATTTATCTTTGATAATTGCAAATTCAATTATTTGTTATCAACTTTCTTGAAAATGAGAGAATTATTGGGAGGAATTTTCTGATTATTTTATTAAATTTCCCATCTTTAATAAGGAGATCTGAGGTCTTCTTTCAGCTTTATGAAAATTTATAAAAACTTCTAAAAATAATAAAAGATTTATAGATACAAAAATAAAAAGGCTAAAAAAGTTAGAACCATTTTTAGGAACTTTTTTTTGAAAAGAAGACTATTTTTATAAAAATATGTTGGAATTAAGAGATAAATTAGCAAAAACTATGAAGCAAAAGAATGATGCTAAAACTATTGTATTTGCTGTTAAAATGTTTTCTTATTGAGCTAGAAATATTTTTGATTTAATATATTTTCCAGAAGAAATATCTATTCCTATTGATTCAAGAATTACAAAATTATTTGAAAAATATAAGTGAGAATATACTGATATAAGTAAATTTTATTTTGAATTATCAAAAACATTAAATATTCCAGAACTACATTTAGATGCTTTAGTTTGGGTCAATTATGATGAATTAATATAATTATTATTATGCCATTTATTTTAATTAGTATTTTAGCAATTTTTAAGTATTATTCCTTTATTTTTTAAACTTCTATCTCTATTTTTTTTCTTATTCATACTATCAATCAACCTTTTTCAGAATCTTTAAAATAAAGTTCATCTACAAGTTTTTCAATTATCATAAATAATCATCTTCATCTAATTCAATTATTTTTATTAAATCATTTTAATTTTTTAGTATTTCTTTTTAAAATCATTTCTTTTGCTGTTTTTGTTTCTTTTCAGTTTCAACTATCTTCAACTTCTAATGTTAATTCAATTTCATCATTAATAATAAAAACTTTAATATACATTTTATTAATATCTGTTTCTACACTTCAATATTCAATTCAATTATTATTTAATTCATCTGCAATAAGGGTTAACCTTGATTTCCAAGTTCATTTAAAATGAAAAAAGTTTGCAATATCTATTATAAAATCTCTTAAAACTTTTGAGCTAGCAAAAATAGCTGGATATTCAATTCAAATATCTAGTCATTTTTTATCAAAATTTGATCTTATAATATGTTGTCTTTCTTCCTCTGTTAAAAGGTTAGATATATTAATTTTTTTCATTTTTCATATAATTTATAGTTTTATACCTAAATATAATATCATAAAAAAAATATAAAAGCAAAAAAAATAACCTAAAATCTAATTTTAAGTTATTTTTTTGAAAAAACTATTATCTAATAGCTTCTTTTAAAGTTTTACCAGCTCTAAAAACAGGAGAATTCATAGCAGGAATTTTAATAGCTTCTTTAGTTCTAGGATTTACTCCATTTCTAGCTTTTCTTTCAGAAACTTTAAATGCACCAAAACCAGTAATATTAACTTCACCACCACTTTTTAATTCATTTGTTATAATTTCAATACTTGAAGCTAACATTTTAGAAACTGCATCTTGACTAAGACCAGCAGAAGCTGCAACAGCTTTAATAAAATCTATTTTTTTCATAAGATATTTCTTATTAAAAATTAAAATAACCACTCTTTAACTCCTTTAGTATAGCCAATGTCTAAATTAATGCAAATGTTTTTTTGAATTTAAAGCCATTTTATAAAAAAGAAAAAAATAAAAGGCTATTTATAGCCTTTTATTTACTAAATAAAGAATACTTTAGCATGTTCAAAAACTCAGTATTATCTATATCTGTAGTGATATTTTGTCTAAATTTACCTACTGTAACACTAGAAATTATAGTTCAAACTGGTTTAGAAAAATTAGAATTTGCTTCCAATTTATACTCTATTTTTGAACTAGTATTTTTATTAAATAACATTAAATAAGATCAAGTATTACTATCTAAAAAAGTTTTTATATTTTTAGTATTATAAGATCAAGTTTTTTGTTTATAGTAAATATCATTATTAAAATCAAAATTTCAAGTTCAAGACATTCATTCTCATTTTCAAACTATATTCCAAATAATATTTCATTCTGATCAAGAAGTAATTATATTAAATTTTGGTTCTTTTATATAATTAGTATTAGAAAAAAGTGGAATAATTACTGTTGCTCAACTTCAAATATTTCAAGTATATGAATCAGTTCATATTTCCATTGTATATTTTATTTTTGGCTCATTATTTTTTCAAGGATGAAAAGAAAGAATTCAAGAATTACTTTCAGCTAAATCTTCATCTACTCAATATCATTTTTCTTTGATTTTTAATAATCATAATTCCATAGCTCATTCTGCTCCAGCATAAGATTTTAGATAATTACCTGCTCATCTATTATCTTTCATATCTCTAAGCATTAAATTGAACATTCATACAACAAGAACTAATAAAAATCCTATCATTAATATAGTAATTAATATAGCACTTGCTTCTTTATTTATATTTTTTTTCATAATTTTTTATATTACAAGGGGCTAAAGACCCTTGTTGTAATTAATTTCTCTATATTATATTTATTTTTTAAAAAAGCTCAACAAAAAAAGCACTTTTGTGCTAAATTATTTTTTTTTATATTACATATAATATTTTATAAAAAATATATAGAAATATTAAAATATTTGGCTCTTCCTTAAATCAATTAGGTAGAACTTAATTTTTGTATATAATATATTAAAATATAATAAAAATCAAATGGAAAAAGAACTATTTTTACAGGCACTATGATTAAAAGAACCTTGGTACATAAAAGAAGTTAAA
>JAUZRO010000025.1 GCA_030950465.1 Candidatus Altimarinota bacterium
TCTACATTAAAAATCAACAAAAAAAGAGAAAAAAGTTTATTTAAAACTTTTCTTCTCTTTTTTATATGTTTTAATAGCATTATAATATAATTTATAGCTATTATTTTTTCTAGATTTTTCCTGCTATCACGAAAGGAGCCAGCAAAATTTGTAATTTTGCTTTTTTAAGTATAATAATTTTATATTAAAAAATAATTAATAAAACTATGATAATTAAAAATTGAAAAAAATATTATACTTTGAATGAAGCTAAAATTATTTCAGATAAAAGAATTGAAAAAATGTGAGATAAATTTATTGAAAAAGTAAAACAAAAAAGATTAACTACTCCTTGAAAAGAAAACTTGAAAAAAGTTTTTGATATTTCATTAAAAGTGAAAAATTATGCTTAATGTTATTATTGAAGATAGTGTAAGTTTAAAAATTGACAACTTTTTAGAAAGCTATAGTAATATTTTCCTAAATAGGTTTTCAGATACTTGAATTTTTGATGAAGAAAAAATTAGAAATAATTTTATTTTATCAGTTAAAAATATAAGAAATAATATTTTTTCAGAAATTGAAAAAGAGTTTGTACAAGAAGAAATTTATTGATATAAACCTTTAGAAAAAAGCAAATATCAATATTACATTGCAATAGAAAAACCTAAATATAGTCTTAAAATTGAATATTCAGAAGATTTAAAAAATAAAATTAGATTTATAGAAAAAATAGAATTTAATAAAAGGTAGAAAATATTTAAAAAAATAATTAAATGACAACTCCAGAAGAACTAGAAAGTGCTACAGATATAGTTGATTTAGTGCAAAGATATATAAAACTGAAAAAAGCTGGGACAAACTATAAGGCTGTTTGTCCTTTTCCTGGTCATAATGAAAAAACTCCTAGTTTTATGGTGAGTCCTGCAAAGCAATTGGCTTATTGTTTCGGGTGTCATAAATGAGGTTGAGCTTTGAAATTTGTGATGGATATTGAAAATTGTGAATTTAGAGAATCTATGGAAATTTTGGGTGGAATTACAGGGCTTAAAATTGGAAATGTAAATCCTGAAAAAATAAAGCAAGAAAAAAATCTTTTTCAAATATATAAAGATGCTAAAAATTATTATAAAAGTGCTTTGTCTAAATATCCAGAGGTAAAAAAATATTTAATAGACAGATGAATTAGTGATGAAATTATAGAAAAATTTGAATTTTGATATTCTGATTCTTGAATTGAACTTTATAATTATTTGAAAAAAGCAGGTTATGATGATAAAATAATTAATGATTCTGCTATTTTTATAAATGTTTCATCTAAAAAAGATAAATTTATTAATAGAATAGTTTTTCCAATTCAAAATGCAAGATGAGATTATGTTGCTTTTACTGGAAGAATTATGTGAAAATGAGAGCCAAAATATCTAAATTCTCCAGCAACTTCAATTTATGATAAATCAGCAATATTATATGGGCTTTTTAATGCTAGAACTTCAATTACTAAGAATGATTTTGTAATTGTTACAGAATGACAAATGGACACAGTTTCACTTCATCAAGCTGATTTTACTAATGCAGTAGCTATTAGTTGAACTGCTTTAACAGATAAACATATTAAAACTTTAAAAAGATTAACTCATAAAATTTATCTTTGTTTTGATTGAGATAAAGCTTGAGAAAAAGCTACAAAACTTTCTATAGAAAATCTTAAAAATAAAGATTTAGAAATAAGAATTATCATAATGCCTGAAAATTGAGATCCAGATGATTATATTAAATCAGGTTGAGATTTCTCTGAATTAATAAAAAAAGCTGTTTCTCCTATTTGATTTTTGATAGAAAAAGCAGAATTTGATATTAATTCCCTTGATGAAAAAAGAAAATTTTTAATTGAAATATTAGAGACTTTAAAATCATATAATTCTATTGTAGAAAAAGATTTTTATCTAAAAGAAATTGCAAAAAAACTTAATTTAAGAGAAGATACAGTCTATGAAGCTTTTAATAAAACTAGATTAAAAAGAGATAGTATTTTTAGAGAAGAAAATATAAAAAAACAAGAATATAATAGTGAGGATTATGCAATTTGATATTTATTAAATGATGAAACATTAATTGCTGAATTAAGAGAAAAAATAATTTTTAGAGATTTTATATCTCATGATTTAAAAGATATTTTGGCTTCTGGGAGTAATTTAGTAAATTGATTTGAATTAGAAAAAAAAGAAAGATTTAAAGCTTTAGCTATGAAAATAGAAGATGCTTCAAATTCTAAAACTAATGATGTAATATGAAATATTATAGATAAATTAGTAAAAAAAATTAATTTAGATTCTTATAAAAAAGCTATAAAGATTTTAAAAGAAAAGATGGCGAACTGAGATATGGAAGCTTTTTGAGGATATAGTGAAGTTGTGAAAAATGCAAAAAAGATGGGGTTGAAATAAAAATTGGCTCCTTTCGTGATAGCAGGAAAAATCTAGAAAAAATAATAGCTATAAATTATATTATAATTCTATTAAAACATATAAAAAAGAGAAGAAAAGTTTTAAATAAACTTTTTTCTCTTTTTTTGTTGATTTTTAATGTAGATTCTTGGTAAAATTAAGGTGACAAAACTTTAATAAATAATCACAAATCTATGTATAGTTTACCGTATTTTAAGAAAATATTAAATTTAAATTGGAGAAAACCAAAAATTATGTGAATTTATGAAAAGAATAATAATTTAGTTTTTCAAATTAGATGAAAATATAATAATACAGATTGTATTAATTGTTGATTGAAAACATCAAAAAGAAAAGATAAAAA
>JAUZRO010000250.1 GCA_030950465.1 Candidatus Altimarinota bacterium
TCTTCAAAAGTTATGTATATCAAAAAATTAACTGCTAGATTTTGTTTGAAAAAACTTGAAATTTAGATGGTATTTTTCCTGCTATCACGAAAAGAGCCCTCTTTTTTTGTTTTTAATAAAATAATATGATATAATTTATTAAATAATATTTAATATAAAAAAATATCTCTGAAATAAAAACTCCATATATTACACAAAATCCAGAGACACAAACAAAAACTCAAGACTTAAAAACTGAAATAGAAAATAATAAACCACATTCTATTGAAGATTTAAAAGTTCCTGAAAAAAATAAACCATTAAAAAAGATTATTGACTGATTTGATTTTTATTTTGAAAGTGAATTAAAAAATTTTTGATTAAATAAAAATCAAAAAGATAATATTAAACTGGTTTTATTATCAGAAATAATGAGTAAATTAAATTGAAATTGAGAAATTAATATTTCTAAATCATTACAAAAATTAATATCAAAAATTCCTGATTTTTTAAAAGAAAAAAAATCTGAAGAAGATTCTTATAGTTCTGAAATAGAAAAATTATTAGATTGATTATGATTATCTAACATAAAAGAATCCATTGATTTAAAAATAGAACAAATTAAAAAAGAAAAGAATAAACAATCTTTTAATAAATTAGAATGAAGTTTTAAAAAATTATGATTAAAAGAGAAAAAATTTAGTGATATTCAAGAACAAATGAATCAAGCAAATAAAAATTCTATAAAAGTTTCTGAAGCTTTAGATACTCTTCAAGAATGAGCTGAAAAAATATGACTTTGAAATGTATTAAAAGATATATTAAAATATTTAGCAGAAGCTTTTCCTTTTTTAGCTGGAATTTTTGGTAGTTTTTTGAATGAAAATTGACCTAGCTCAGAAAAAGAAAAAAAATCTACTTCTAATTTAGTCAAATTATTAGAAAATAAAGAAAAATCTCCTCTTAAAAAAATTAAAGAAAACTGAAATTTTAAAAATAAAGAAAAATTAAGCCCTGAAAAATTAAAAGATTTTTATGAATTTTTAGATGTAAAATGAATTAATTATTCTAAAGAACATTTTTGGGAAGAATTTTTAAATTGAAAATCAGAAAATACAAAAATTAAAGAAATTTATAATTTATTAAATTCTACACAAGATACTAAATTAAAATGAACTCAATTTAAGTATATTTCTCTAGAAAAATTTATTGAAACTTTAAATAAATTATCAAAAGTAGAAGAAAATCAAGAACAAGAAAAAGTAGATATTGCTAATAAAAAAGTGAATGATGAAATTAAAACTTTAGAAACTGAGGCAAAAAAGCCAGAAATAACAAAAGAAAGAAAAACAGACATTAAACAAAAAATAGCTCAAAAAGAAACTGAAAAAGTTTTATCTTTTGAAGAATATTTACAAAAATAATTTGTAATAATTGATTGAAAAAAAGAAAAAATTAGCATAGAAGGTTCTAAAAATATAAAAATTTGAAATAAAGAATATTCTATTTCAATAAATTGAAATTGAATATCATCTTTAGCTTGAAATGTTTTTGAAAGTATTACTCTTAATAATTGAAATTTAATAATAAAAGCAAATTGAGAAACTGTTAAATATTGAATTGAAAAAGCAAAACCTATATTACAAACATTAATTAATTCTTGATGATATAATAAAAAAATAGAGTGAAAACCTGCAACATTAACAATCAAAAAAATATAATTCTAAATTATATTTTTTTGTTGCAGAAAATTGTAATTTTTATATAATTAAATTAATTATTTTTTAAATAAAATTATTTATGAAAAATATATTAAATATAATACTATTATTTCCCCTTTTGATTTATGTAATAATATTATTAGCAAATTCTGAATTATTAAATACAAAATGAGAAGTAAATTTATTTTTTACTAGTTTTGAAATTAATATAGTTACATTTATTTCATTATTCTTTGTTTTATATATTTTGATAATTTATGGAATATTTAAATTTTCTAATTTTTTTGTAAGTCATAAAAATAAAAATTTATCTGAAGAAGTTAATAAATTAAAAGCTGAAATGCAAGATAGAGAACCTAAATTGTTAGAAAATATTGAAAAAAAGTTTTCTGAAATTTTAGAAAAGTCTAATAATCAAAATAAACAAAACATTGATATTCTAAAAAAAGAAAATGAAAAAGTTATTACAAATTTAACTTATGATTTAAAAATTATTAAAGAAAAAGTTAGCTTTGAATTTAAAAAATAGAAAAAATAAAAATAAAATTTGACAAAATCACTTATAATATATATAATAATTGTACAATTTCATAACTTAGAAATTTAGTTATAAAATAAAATAGTGATTATAAAAATAGAGGTGCTTGAACACCTCTATTTTTATGTTGTTTTTTTTACTTTTTCTTTTAGACTTTTTTCTAAGAGAAAAAATTACAACATAACCTTTCCAAATTGGAAAAGTTATATAGAATTTCATATGAAATTTTATTAAGAAATAAAATAGTGAACTTTGATTAAAATCAAAGCAAAAATATTATATACAATAAAATTTAAAAGTAAAATAAACTTATGCTATACATTGTTGCTACACCCATTTGAAACTTACGTGATATTACTTATAGAGCTGTTGAAACTCTAAAAAATGTGGATTCTATTGCTTGTGAAGATACTAGGACTTCATGAGTTTTATTGAATCATTATGAAATTTCAAAACCATTAATTTCTTTTCATTCTCATTCAGCAAAATCTAAAACTGATAAAATAATTGAACAATTAAAAGAGTGAAAAAATATTGCATTAATTTCTGATGCTGGAACTCCTTGAATTTCTGATCCTGGATATATTCTTATTAAAGAAGCTATTGAACAATGAATTGAAGTTGTGCCAATTCCATGAGTAACAGCTTTTACAACAGCTTTAATGTGAAGTTGAATGCAAATGAACCATTTTCTATATTTAGGTTTTCTACCAGTTAAAAAATGAAGAAAAACTCTTTTTACTAATTTAGTAGAAAGAAAAGCTAATAAAAAAACTGATGAAACAGTTGTGATTTATGAATCAGTTCACAGAATATTAAAAACTCTAAAAGAAATAGAAAGTTATTTCTGAGAAGAACATAAAATTGTAGTTGGTAGAGAATTAACTAAAAAATTTGAAGATTTTCAAAGATGAAAAATTTCAGAAGTAATTCATTATTTTGAAAACACTCCCTGAAAAATTAAATGAGAGTTTGTAGTTATGTTTTAAATTATAAAATAAATATATGGATTTAGGTAATTCAATCAGAAGCAGTTGAAAAACTAAGGTTATAATTCAATCTATTATTTGGAATACAATAATAGAAATTTTTAAGTTAAAAAAAAATATTGATATAACTTATTACCTAGTTTCTATAAAATTAAAATGAGAAAATATATTAGTAAAAACTAATAAGCCAATAATTAACACTGAATTATATAATTATTCTGAAGAAATAAAAAAAATCTCTGCAGATAAAATCAAAAAACTTTGATTAAATTACAGAGATTTTGAAATTAAATTTTTATAAAACTTCTTCTAAAATAATTTTATACTTCTTCCCTTCAATAATAATATACTGAGTAATTTCAGTCTTTTTTTGTCATTGCATTAAATCTGCTGTTAAATTAGCATTAACTCAAGAAGTTAAAAAACCTGATAAAGTAACTATACATCAAATTATTAGAACCATAAATGTTCAATTATTTAATTTTTTATCAATAATGTTAGTAAATACTTCAAGATTTTTTTTCACTTTTATTTTTTTAATTTATATTATAAAAAAATAATAACACATAAATTTATTAAACACAAAAAAAATAGGCTCCTTTCGTGATAGCAGGAAAAATCTAGAAAAAATAATAGCTATAAATTATATTATAATGCTATTAAAACATATAAAAAAGAGAAGAAAAGTTTTAAATAAACTTTTTTCTCTTT
>JAUZRO010000251.1 GCA_030950465.1 Candidatus Altimarinota bacterium
TTGTTTATCTTATTATATATAGTAAACTATATAATTTTTGGATAGACTGTTTTTTTTAGTTTTTCCTAAGCTTCTTGAATTATTGAAATAGTGTTTAATTCTTTTTCTAATATTTCTGTTTATTTTAATGAACTGTTTTAAGTTTTTTGTTTTGTCTTTTTTATTAGACAAGAGGGAGTATAGGAAAAAGTTAGCATATGTCAAAACTTTTTTTGAGTTTATTTTTACCTTTTTTTAGACATAAAAAAACAGCCTTTTAAATAGCTATTTATTTAATTATTGTTATACAAATGCAACTGCTGATTTTATACTTTCTTTTACAATCTTTGCTTTTCATTCATGATTTTCTGTAACTAAATATAATCCATTATCTAAAGCAAATCTTTTTGTTTTTTCATCTGCAAATGTTCTTGTTCACATTACTCCATAAACTTCTAATTCACCATAGCTTTTATCTTTTATATATTCTTTAAATTTTGGTAAAGTTTTTTCTATAAACTTCTTTATATGAATCATTCATAATTTTGTTTTTATTTCTCATAAAAATACTTTTGTCCCATTTATTCATATTATATCAAATTCTGCCAATAGTTTTTTATTACTTCTATATTCTCTATTTCTTAATACTTTTCATATTTTTTCTCATCCTTCTTTCATAACATCTTTAAAGTTATATTCAAACATTTCCTCACTTATTTTTCATTGTGTATATCACATACCTTTCATCATATCTGATAATTCTTTCATATTTTTTTTCATCTTTTTTCTATCTTTTTCATTTTCCTCTGTTCTTTTTTCATTTTCTTCTACTCTTTTTTCATTTTCTATTCTCATTTTTTCTATTCTTTCCTCAGATTTTTCCAACATTTTTTCTATTCTATCTAATCTTTCACTCATATTTTTTTTTGATTAATTTCTATTATACCTAAATAGTATATATTTATTACATTTTGTCAAAAGATATTAAAAGAACAAAAAAAAAGGAACCAGTCCCTAAACTCAACTAGTTAAGCTTAGGGACCGGTTCTGAATATTTAACTCTCAAAAACAAAAAAAAGATGTTTTTACAAAACATCTCTACAAAATTTTTAATTCTAAATTCCAAAAATATTCAAATTACCAAATAATCCACCTTATCTTGTACATCTAACATATATAGTATTAGTCTTATCATAGCTAGTAGAATAACCAATATCGAAATGCACATGCCAGGCATTACTAGTACTATATGTGGTAGTAGTAGAACTCCAATAGTAATTACTGGCAGTATTAGTAAATACACTATTTATACTTGGAGTAATTTTATCAAAATCTACTATACTTCTTAATTCTTTAACATTTGGAAGTCTCCAATCTGTTTTTCATCATAAAGTTAAATCCGCACAGTATGCTTTTGCATTTGTCCAAGTTTTAGTTCAATCAGTAGATCAATCTTTTTGCCATTCTAAATTTGTCACACTATCTAAAACTGTGTCTCAATTAACTGTAAATCTAATTTGAGGACTATAACTATCTCATACATTGTGAGCTGAATTATAAAATAATGATGGGGTTCATTGCCAAGGAAGATAAGTAGATTTTCAATCTCTAGCTATTGTCACACTTGCATAAGCTACTCAAGTTAATAATATCATAGATACTATTATTATAGCTATTTTTTTTATTCAAAAATTTTTTATTTTATTCATTTTTTTTATTGTTAAATTATAAATAATTTTTCTAAACTATATTTTGATATATTTTTATTAATTAAAAGTATATTGTACTTTTTTATTCTTAAAAATTCTAATAATATTATTTTATAATAATCTTTATGTATTTTAAATCAAATATTTTTGTAAATTATAATTTTATTATAATATTTTTTATTAATCTTTTTTAATAGAAACACATACTTTTTCTTGAACACATAATAATTATTATGTGGATAAAATATTATTGTATTTTTATATAATTTATCATAATAATTATATGCTTTATTTAAAGTTTTAAACTTCTTATATTTTAAATATTTATGTTTTTTACCTTCAAAATCAAAATAATATTGTAAAAAACTGTTTTTATATAATATTTTTTTGAGTAAATGTTTTGCATTTGCATGACTAAAATGTCATACATATGAAGAAAATACTTGAACTATATTATTTAATATTTCTTTTTCAAAATTAATTACTTTTATTATATTTTTTGTTTTTATGTTTATTTTTTGTAATTTTTGTAATGAAATTATGTTTATATAAGATATAGATTTTTCTTTCATAATATTTATTTTTCATATAAAATTATGTATTACCCTTTTTCGAACATAAGTTACATCTTTTTTTATGAAATATCATAAAAAATCTAATCCATGATTTATTTGTTTTAACTTTGTTTTTCATTTAGCTAGTTGCATTAATAAATTATCTTTTAAATAAGTATTTATTAATTTTTCTAGTTCTTTTAATTTTTTAAAATCATTTCATAATATAAGTAAATCATCAACATATCTAAAATAATCTTTTATTCATAGATTTAAAATATATTTATCTAAATCATTCAAATATATATTTGCAAAAAATTGTGAACTATAATTTCATATAGCTAATCATTTTCATTTTACTAAATTAAAAAGTGATTTTTCTTCTGGTAATAATTTAATTAAATCTTTATTTCATTTATAAACACAGTCTGTAATTGGATTAAAATCAATTATTATATCAAGTAAATAATTATATATGTTTAAATTATAATTATTTAATAAATTACTATTAATATGTTTTTCTATATTTTGCGGTAAATATGACCTAACTTTATTTTTTAATATTTCTTTATCTATAGACATAAAAAAACTTTTTATATCTATTTGTAAATAATATTTATAATTTCATACTACTTTTTTTATATTATTAATACATAAATGTGTTCATTTTCATTTTATACAAGAGTATGGTGATGAAGTTAAATCATTATAAAATTGTTTTTCTATTGCTCTTATAAAAAAATGATGAATTATTCTATCTCTAAAGTCTGCTGCAAAAACTTCTCTTATTTTTGGTTTAGTTACCATAAAATAAATACTTTTTCAAGGTTTATACTTTTTAGTTTCTAAATCTTGCCTCAAAGAAATCAATTTTCTTTCTTTGTCTATAATAAAATTAACAGCATTTATAGTTGAAGATTTATTTTTGGAACATTCCAAAAATGATAGATATAATTCATCAAATATATTGTTTTTATTCCTTATCTTGTACATCTAACATATTTATTATTAGTCTTATTATTGTTATTAGAATTACCATTATTGAAATTCACATTCCAGGCATTACTAGTATTATTTTTGTTAGTTGTAGAACTCCAATAGTTATTACTGGCAGTAAATTAAAATATTCTTATATTTCTTTAAAATTTCTGTGTTAAAGTATGGTATAAATACCTAAAAATATCATAAGGAATATTGGGCTCTCTATACAAACTCATTTGTATAAATTCTGCCAAAAATATTATTTCATACTTTTTTTCCATCATTCTAATTGTTTTTCAATATTAAATATTTCTTCCAAAATAATTTCATATTGATTAGATTTAGTAAAAAGTTTTAATTCTTTCATTACAGAAAGTAATATATAAACTTGGTTGATTTCATCAAACATTTTTTCTATATATGCTTTTCTATATTTATTTTCTAATCAATTTACTCTAGAAATATTAGTAATAAAACTTCTAAAAATATTTCTTAAATCACTTCATATAGTATATCTTGATTTTCTTTCCATAGATAGAACTAATTCTTCTATCATTACAAGTAATCAAAAACTTTTTTTATATATAGGTAAATGTGTAAATCTTGCCATATTTTTTATAATTAATTTAAATTTCCTTTTATTCCTCTCCCCCTTAGGGAGAGGCTAGGTGAGGGCTAACTAATTAATTAGTTTAAAATATTCAAATCACCAAATAATCCACCTTATCTTGTACATCTAACATATAAATTAGTAGTCTTAAAACTGTAAACAGAATCACCAATATAGAAACCCACATGCCAGGCAGTACTAGTACTATTCTTGCTAGTAGTAGAACTCCAATAGTAACTACTGGCAGTATTAGTAAATTTACTATCTATACTTGGATTATATTTATTAAAATCTACTATACTTAATAATTCTGTAACATCTGGAAGTCTCCAGTCTGTTTTTCATCATAAAGTTAAATTTGCACAGTATGCTTTTGCATTTGTCCAAGTTTTAGTTCAATCAGTAGATCAATCTTTTTGCCATTCTAATAGAGTAAGATTATCTTTTATCACTCATGTTCATAAATCTGTAAATCTTGTTGAATCTGTATCAGCACATAGGTATTGTGAAATTGATCAGTCTGCACAAGACATTTCACCTTTATAAAGAAATTTATTATCCTCTACTCTCCAATATTTTCATCAAACCTCATCAATATCTGATAATTTTACTAATTCTGTAATAAGTATTGCTCAACTTCATTCTATATATTCTTCTCATTTAAGATAAGATTTTAATTTAAGTGATGTTGTTGTTAAATCTATATCTCCAGATTCTATTTCTTGTATAGGTGTATTATTCTCATCTGTTAATATTCATAGTTTTTTACCAGTTGTTTTTGGGTATCTATCTGTGTAATCTATTGCATTTGTTTTATTTAAAAACCCCATCCCCTTATCGGGGGCTTTAAAAATTGCAACTACATCATCACTTGGTTCTTCTAATAAAGCCATTAACTGAAAATATTTTTTATTTCTTGTTAAATAATAACTGAAATATTGTTTATCTTTTGGGTCTAGTCAGCTTTCTGTATATTCTATTGTTTCTAGAACATTTTTACCAATATATCATTGATATGCAAAAGTTTTTGTTGAATCTACTCAATCTCTTATATCTACTTTATCATCTGGTATTGGTAGATCTTTTTTAGTTGTATATAATTCTAAAGCATCAGACATTGATTTTAATTGTGATATTCTATTTACATCTCTTGT
>JAUZRO010000252.1 GCA_030950465.1 Candidatus Altimarinota bacterium
GCTATCACGAAAAGAGCCGAGTTAATAATTTAAGAAGTTATGATTTTTTAAATGATGTTCAAGTATTTAGAAATATTTATTCAAATACTTGAGTTTTAGTTGATACTAAAAATATGTATTTATGAAATTATGAATATAATAAATATATTCCAGTTAAAGATATATTTTTTAATTTAACTTTTGAAGAAGAAGTTTTATTAGATAAAAAGAATTTTTCTTTTAAAGATGATAAATGAAAAAATATAGATTTTAATATTGAATATATTAAAGAAGAAAAGATAGATGAAAATAATAGTAGAGATGTAGCAATGCTACATCTCTACAGTGAAAACAAGAAAAAAGTTAAATTAACATTAAAAACTAAATTAGAAAATTCTAAAATTTATAATTTAGTTGTTTCTAAAAAGATTAATAAATATTTAAAAGAAGATATTATTAAAAAATATAATTCTTCTAAAAAATTAGAAGTTATAGATTTTAGAGTTATAAATTATTGAAAAACTTGTTTATATCTATCAAATCAAATTGATAATGTTTGGTCAAAAAAAGATGAAATATTTGAAACTATTCCAGAATCAAGAATTAATAATATTAGAACTTGAGATTCTATAAATTATAACATTAGACAAGAATCTGATAAAATAAAAGACTATAATACTAAAAAAGAATTTTTATTAAAAAAATGATATTGTGTAAATGCTAAATCTTGAGAATACTTATATGTGTTAAATACAAGATTAAATCCAAATAGTTGGTATGAATTAAAAATACAAAACACTTTTGAAGATAAATATTGAAATAAATTATGAAAAGTTTTATCAAAAAAAATAAAAACAGAAAATATTGCAGAAAAAGATAAATATTTATATTCAAGTACTTCAAAAAGTACAAATGTTATTCCAGATAATTTACCCATAGTTATAAATCTTAAAACTATCAATTTAGATAAAGTTAATTTGGAAGTTTGTGAAATGGATGAAAATTGATATATGGATTATGCTAATAATAGAGGTCAAAAATGATTTAGTCCAAAATGTATAAATTCTAAATCAGGAGAAGTTATAGTTAAAAATAATTATTGGAATTTAACTAATAATAAAATAGATTTAGAAGAAGATTTTTTGAAACAAAAATTTAGTTCTAATTTTATATTAATAAAATGAAGAAAAATTAATTCTACATATTGATTTGAAAATATTTATATTAGAGAAAATATTTCTTTAACTTATGAAAATGCAAGTAATAAAAAATTATTATTTGTGACTGATTATAAAGCAAATCAATTAACTAATGTTGAATTTAGTTTTTATAAAATTAATTATAATTCTAAAACTAAAACTAGAAGTATTAAAAAAGTTAATTTAACTCCAAAGTTAAATACTAAAACTAAAGTTTTTGAACTTGATGCAGAAAATGTATTATTTGATTATATTGTAGTTAAAAATAAAGATAGTTTGTGAATTTTAGATACAAGAAATGATTATTTATCAAATTATTGATTTAATTATATCTCATGAAATTCTAGTTCACAAAAAAAGTTTTTGTATTTATATACTGAAAGACCAATTTATAAGCCAGGGGATACAGTATTTGTAAAATGATTATTAAGAGAATTTAAAGCAACTTGATATACTGCAACAGATATTAAAAAAGCTAGTTTAGAACTTGTTTGACCTTCTGGAAAAGTTATTTTGACAAAAGAAATAATAGTTGGAAAAAATAGTAATTTTGATACAAACTTTATAATTCCAAAAGAAGTTGCCCTTTGAAAATTTAGATTTAATTTCAAAGAAATAGATTGAAAAAATAGTTATATAGTTAAAAATAATGCATATTTTGATATTGAAGAATATAGAAAACCTACTTTTAAAGTAAATGTAGAAGAAGAAGAGGTTAGTTGAAATTATATTATTTGAGATAAATTAGAAGTTATAGTTAAACCAGAATATTATTTTGGTGGTAAAATGATAAATACAACTTGAAAATATAGTGTATTAACTCAAAAATATTTCTTTGATGCAAAAGATTATTCTGATTATCAATTTGGAGAATGATATAGTTATTTCAATTGTATTTATTGGGGAAGTTGTAATTTTAGTGATAAATTAACTAAAAAATGAGATTTTAAAATAGATAATAATTGAGAATATAAATATAGTTTTGATTTTACTTGAGAAAAATTGAATTGAGAAAAGATATATAATTTCAATTTTGATGTAATTGATCCAGATACAAAAAGAACAGTTTCAAAAACAGTTTCAAAAGTTTTACATAATACAGATGCTTATGTTTGATTAAAAACTAAATATTATAATTCTATTAAAGAGTGAATTGATATAAATGCAATAGTTCTTGATTTTGAAGCAAAACCACTAGCTTCTGAAAAAGTAAAAATTGAACTTATTAAAAAAGATTGGAAATCAGTTAAAAAGAAATGAGTTGATGGAATTTTTTATAATGAATATGCTTTAGAAGAAAAATTAGAAAGTTCACTTTCTATAAGGCTCTTCCTTAAATCAATTAGGTAGAATATCTATTTTACACTCACTTCAAAATCTCAAATACTTAAATAAATCATAGTCTTAAAATTCTCAAAATTTCTAAATCATCTAGCTCTTCTTTTAATAGTTTGAATAATA
>JAUZRO010000253.1 GCA_030950465.1 Candidatus Altimarinota bacterium
TATAATAAAATCTTTACCAAGATGATTTAAACAAAAGTGATTAATAAAGAATAATTTTTCTAAAATAAAAGATTTTTTAAATTCTTGAGCAATAATGGCAATTAAAAATTTTCATAATAAACATAGTGATGTTAATATATCTAAAATACCTTTAACTATAAATATTCCTATTGGAACTTTTAGATGAGGTAGAAAAAATGCATCTTTATCGTTTACATATAATCCAAAAAATAAAAAAATAAATACTACATTATGGTCTTATTCTTTTCAAAAAAACTTTTCAAATAAAAATGGAAGTTGATGAACACCTATATGAACTCATATAGGTAAATTAGAAAATATTTGATGAATAAATAAAAATGTTTCTAATTCTTGACATGCAATGTATTGATTTATAATGAGAAAAAGAGGAATTGATTGAGAATTAAATAAGAATTCATTGAATAGATGAATTCTTAGTCATTGAATAGTACAAAGAAGAAGAAATTTAATAAATAGTTGAAATTGATCAACTACTTTATGATGTACAGCATATTGAGATATGAGTACTGCTAATATATATAAAGAAAATAAAGCTAGTAAATACATAATAGAAGAAACTACTTATCCTATACTATAAAAAAATACTCTTAAAAAAGTATTTTTTTATGATCAAGAATTTTTATAGATATAATCTATTTTTTCTTCTGTAGTTAATTTTTTTGACATCTTTTTAATTATATAATAATAAAATATTATTATTCTTTTATTTAGAAAGTAAAATAAAAAATAGCTCTTTCCCCAAGGGAGAGGGGTGTTTGATTTTATAGAGATTTAGTATCTTTTAAATTAAAATTTTGCTATTTTATAAATTAAATATATTATAAACTTAATTATAATATATTTTTTAATTTAAATAAAAAAATGATTTTAGCAGATTCAGAAATAAAAAGAAGGTTAGAAATAGGTGATTTGATAGTAGAAAATAATTTTTGATATGATGTAAATAAACAAATATGACCAGCAAGTTTGGACTTTAGATTATGAAAAACTTTTAAATATTACAGAAAAAGTAGTTTAACATTATTAGACCCAACAAAAGGTGATTCTATAAATAATTTAGTAGAAGCAGAATTTGATACAAAAACTCCTTTTATTCTCCATCCTTGAGACTTCGTTTTATGAGTTACTATGGAAAAAATAAAAATTCCAGATGATTTAGTTGCAAGATGTGAATGAAGAAGTTCAATTTGAAGACTATGAGTAGTAATTCACTCAACAGCAGGTTTTATAGACCCAGGTTTTGAGGGAACTATTACACTTGAAATCACAAATATCAACAATGTTCCAATAGCACTTTATCCATGAATGAGAATCTGACAATTTGCTTTTGAAAGTATGTTATGAAAAGTTGAAATTCCTTATAATAAAAGAAAATGAAGTAAATATATGCACCAATTAAAACCAGAGGGAAGTAGAATAGTTGAAGATGAATATTAAATTAATGAAATTTGGCTCTTTTCGTGATAGCAGGAAAAATACCATCTAAATTTCAAGTTTTTTCAAACAAAATCTAGCAGTTAATTTTTTGATATACATAACTTTTGAAGAAAATCAGTGTGAAACTCTTTTTGCAACTTTACATAAATT
>JAUZRO010000254.1 GCA_030950465.1 Candidatus Altimarinota bacterium
CAATATGAGAGATTATTTCAAATATTGAAATGAATATTTCTTCTCATAATCATAAATATTCTTCTCAAGGTTTTCTAATTAAAAATTCTAAATTAATAACAGGATAGTAGTCATGTGTTAAATTATTCTTTTTAAAAAATAATTTATTTTTAGAATTTTTATTTAAAGATCAAAAATTTAATACAAAGTATCATAAAATATCTTTATTTGGAGAAAATATTTCATAAGTAGTTCAAGATTTTTCAAAAATACTTGAATTATGTGTATCTACAAAATTTTTTAATAAATTTTCAATTTCATCATTTAAATTAGAAAAACTTCACAATACTTTACTTATATTTAATTTTTCTTTGCAAATAGAATATTTTCTTGTGTTCTCCATTTTTTTAATTTTTCTTTATTTAAAATAAAACCAGTTCATTTACCATATTTAGCTTCTCTATCTATTTTAGCTTGATGAACTCTATCTAAATCTTCTTCTGAAACTGTTAAATTACCAGTTTGTCTTTTTGTATAAGTGTAAGTCATAATTATTTTAGTTAATTATTAATAATAATATTATATTGAAAAATATTTAAAAGCAAAAAAATATTATTTACAAAATAAATTTTAAATAAAAAAGAGATGCCATAAATGGACATCTCTACAAAAATTATATTTAACAATCAATTATAACTAATGGAATATGCATTTCATTATCACTAAAGGCTCAATGAGATGCTTTTTCTATTTGCAAAGGATTATGATTTATTAATTTATCTCTTAATACATAATTTTCTTTCATAATCAAAACAAAATCTCATACTCTATCAAATAATTTTTTATGAGGAGTTCCTAGACCATAAAAATTATCTTTAATAAGTTGTTCTCATTCAAAACACCAGCAATATTTTGACATTTTATTTTCAATAATTTCTTTAAATTGTTTTACTTTAGAAGGTCTAACAAAACAATCTCTTACTCTAGGTTCTCAAGTCATTGGAATTGTTAAACAGTCAGATAATCCAGGTATATCTTCAACTGCAATTTCTGATTTTTCATCTAAATCAATTAATCAATGGTCAGCTACAATAATTAATTTTGTATTAGTTCATTTTATTGATTCTGAAAATATTTGTATTTTATTATCTATATCTTGAAAAAGTTGTAATGTTTCATCAGATTTTACACCATTATTATGTTGTACAGCATCAAAATCATCAATATAAGCATGAATAAATCTTCTTTTTTCTGATTTTTTATTTATTAATTTTTTAAGCTCAAGATAAATTTCTTTATATGTTTCACAAGGAACAATTTTTGTTTCTTTTGCAACATGTTTTATAAAACCTCTTTCTGCTTTATCTTTTTCAATTATAGTAAAACAATCTCATTTAAAATCTTTATGAAAAGAGTCTATATCTATAATTTTATTAATATTAAAATTATTTTCAGATAAATTTGTACCTCCATATCTTGGAGTAAAAGGTAAAACCTGAGTAATAGCTCCAACCTCTTTTAAATTAATAGTCCAACCAGTAAGTCAATGCTGTTGAGGTGGATATCCTACTTGAAAGGCTGTATTTGCACAAGCTGTTGTTGATAAAAATGTTGTATTTAATTTAGAATGAATATTTTTAAACAAAAATGAATTCTTTTTATTTTTTAAATAATTATAACCTAATCAATCAATAACAATTAAAACTATATTATCAAAATTATTTAATTTTTCCTGATTTAATGATTTTAATTCATTATATTCATGTTTTCTACCAAAACTATGTGAAATAGAACTCATTAAATTAATAATATTATTCTCTTTATAATTTGGAACTGGAAATTTATACATTTTTTTTAATTAATAATTATTTTTTTAATTTTATAATAATTTTTTCTTCTCAAATTTCAACTTCTTTTTCTAAATCAATATTTTGTAATTTATCATTTATTTTAGATAAAGTTTCTGTTTCTATATATTTTCAGAAATTAGAAAGAATAGGATTAATCCCTCCCCCTTCGGGTACTCCCTTTGATAAAGGGAGAGAAGTTATTGATATTTCTATTCTATCTTCAACATTAAACTCTGCTTCTTTTCTAGCATCTTGAATAGCTCTTACTAAATCTCTTGCAATTCATTCTTGTTTAAGTTCTTCATTTAATTCAGGATCAAGAGCAATTACCATTCCAAAACCAGCTTCAATTTCATATTTAGAATCTCATGCTTGAAAAACTAATTCAAAATCTCATTTTTCTAAAATAAATTCTAGATGCGATAAATCGGCATCTCTACAGATTATTTTTACTGTTCAATTATCTAATTCTTCAAAATTTCAAGATTTTGCTTCTTTCATAATATCTTTAACATTTTTACCAAATTTTGGTCAAATTGCTCTACCATTTGGTTTACAGATTTTTTGTGCTAATGTTGTTCCTTCAATTTGAATCACTTCTTTAACATTAAGTTCTTCTTTTAAAATATTTTTATAATAATCACTTAATTCTTCTCAAATTGTAACTGATTTAAGAGGTTGTCTAACTTTTAATTTATGATTTACTCTCCAAGCTAAACCAAGATTAATAATCTTTTTAGTTTTATCCATACTTGCAGATAATTTTTCATCTATTAAACTTTCATCAACTTCTGGAAAGCTTGTAAGATGTACAGATTTTCCACCAGTTAAATTTTGGTAAATATTTTCTGATACAAATGGCATAAATGGAGCAATAAGTTTTGAAACTGTAACTAATACTTCGTGCAAAGTATTATATGCTTGCATTTTATCTCCATCATTCTCAGATTTCCAAAATCTTTTTCTAGACCTTCTAATATACCAATTAGTTAAATTATCCATAAATGCTGGAATATTTTTTGTAGCTTCATTTATTCTATATCAATCTAATCAAGTTTTTACTTCTAAAATTAGTTTATTTGTTTCTGAAATAATCCATTTATCTAGAGGATTAGACCTATCTATCCCCCTATCTGCCTTTCAGGCATCTTTCCCCCCAGTGGAGAAAGAGTCAATATTTGCATAAGTTGTGAAAAAACTGTAAGTATTCCAAAGTGGTAATATAACTTTTTTAACTACTTCTTCTACTCAACTTTCTTGAAATCTTAAATCTTGAGCTTCAACTACTGGAGAATTCATAAGATAAAATCTCATTGCATCAGCACCATATTTATCAAAAATTATTTTTGGATCTGGATAATTTTTAAGAGATTTACTCATTTTTTTACCATCTTCTGCTAAAACAATACCATTTACAATAGTATTTTTAATAGCTGGTTCATCAAAAAGAGCAGTAGCTAAAATTAATAATGTATAGAACCAACCTCTAGTTTGGTCAAGACCTTCAGCAATAAAATCAGCAGGGAAGTTGAATTCTCATTCTCCCATATAATGATTACTTGCATAAGGCATAGAACCACTTTCAAACCAACAATCTAAAACTTCAGGAATTCTTTTTAATTTTTCTCAAGTTTTAGGACATTTTACAAATATTTCATCAACAAAATGTTTATGTAAATCTACTTCTTCTCAAGTATTTGTATAAATATATTTAGAGATGTTTTTGCCAAACACCTCTACTTTTTCTATTTGCCCATATTCTTTATTTGCTTCATATAATTCTTCAATACTTCAAATTACAACAATATTTTTTTTGTCTTCACTTTGCCAAACAGGCATAGCAGAACCCCAATATCTATTTCTTGAAATATTCCAATCTCTTGCTCATTCTACCCATTTACCAAATCTTCAATCTTTTATAATATCTGGAGTCCAGTTAACTTTTTGATTATTTGCTACCATTTTATCTCTAATCTTTTCAACAGCAACATACCAAGCAGAAATTGCTCTATAAATTAAAGGAGTTTGACATCTCCAGCAGTGAGGATATGAATGGTTTATTGTATTTATTAAAATTGCTGTTTTATTTTCTTTTAATTTAGCTAAAATTATTTCATTAAATTCAGCAATTTCTAGATTATT
>JAUZRO010000255.1 GCA_030950465.1 Candidatus Altimarinota bacterium
TAGCTCTAGTTATTGCAACATAAAATAAATTTATTTCTTGTTCTATATTAAATATAATAGGGGATTTATTTTCTTTTAATACTTGATATTCAGCATAGCTTTTTATTCAATTATTATTAAATAAGACAGGTATTTCAATAAAATCATCTGTTATTTCAACTTCATCCCATTCTAATCATTTTGAAGTATGAGCATTAGTTAAGAATAAATCTATTTTATTTTCATCTCTTAAAATTTCCTTATCATGAATTTCTATAGCTTTACCATAAAGATAATCAATATTTAGTCATTCTTCAATTAAAGATATAGATGTAAGTAAATTATAGTCGTTAGCTTCTTCTGCAAAAAATTTAATATCATCATATTCATTAAAATTTAACAACCATTTTTCAAGAATTTTATTAAAATCATATCTTTGTCACTCAATTTTATTTTTAACATTAATTAATGATAAAGTTAATCAAAAAATATCTTTTGGATTCTTGATAAAATTAATATTATATTGATTTGTATTTAATTTTGAATTAAATTGTCTTATTAATTCTGCATTAGTTCTTGTAATAAGTCATTTAGTTTTTATATCAATAACATCTAATGTTTTAACAGAACTATAACTAATAAACATTCATTTATTTATAGATTCTATTTTTTTATTTTCAAATTTAAATTTTCATAAAATATCATTTGCTATTTTACTTATTCATGAATTAAATCTAAAAGATGTAGATAAAAAATTTTCTTTATCTGCTTTAAAGCTTTCCATAATATTATTAGATCATCTAAATCAATAAATACTTTGATGATTATCTCAAACTAATATCTTTTGTCATCTTAAATTATTAAAAATATTAAGGGTAGCATTATTACTATCTTGTCATTCATCTAACATAATAACATCATAATTAATTTTTTTTGAATATTGTTCTATATTTAATTCAAAAAATTTAAAATAAAAAGAATGTATAATTTTTATTTCTTTTTTACTCATTTTTACCCAGAATTTTTTACAAAGTTTTAATGAGTTTTTTATTAAATTGCTTATTTTTTCTTTTTTTCTATCTTTTTTTTTGTTATTCATTTTTTTTTCTTCTATTAGGTTTTTTTTTTACTATTGATCTTTTTTGTGCTGATAGATTTTTTTTCGATGAAAATTTTTGAAAAATTTAACTTTTACCTAATTTTTTTCTCGAGAACTAT
>JAUZRO010000256.1 GCA_030950465.1 Candidatus Altimarinota bacterium
AACTTCTTTTATGTACCAAGGTTCTTTTAATCATAGTGCCTGTAAAAATAGTTCTTTTTCCATTTGATTTTTATTATATTTTAATATATTATATACAAAAATTAAGTTCTACCTAATTGATTTAAGGAAGAGCCCAAAATCTTTTGACTTCTTTTTTGAAAAAACTATAATGGTTTTAGATTTGAAAGTTAAAATGTTAATTTAAAATGATTTTATTTCATAATTATCAAAATTATGCAAAGAATAAATGTTGTATCATCAAATATAAAATCTATTTGATATAATGAAGATAATTTTACATTAGAAATAGAGTTTAATGATAACTCTATTTATCAATATATTAATGTACCTAAAAATGAGTATGAATCAATAATGAATTCTAATTCTCATTGAAAATATCTTAATGAAAATATAAAATGAGTTTATCAATTTAACCAAATAAAATAATATGAACAAATTAGAGGTAAATTTAGAAAATTGTTATTGAATTAAGAAAATGGACAAAATATTTGATTTTACAGAATCAAATATTTATTCAATATATGCAAAAAATTGAAGTATGAAAACTTCTTTCACAAAAGTATTTGAAAAATATAGGGAATGAAAAGAAAAAGATATTAAAGATGAAATTTTTTTAGAAAAAACTGAAACAAAAGTTACCATTGATTGAAAAAAAATAAATTCAGATGATATTTATATAATTTGAAGTAATAATCTAGATTATGATTCAGAAAGCATATCTTCATTATTATTAAATAAAGATTTAAAGAAAAAATTTGATTAATTATTACAAAAAATTCTAAAGATTTAAATACTTCTAAATTAGAAGAAAAAATGTGTATAGATTTTAATTTTGAAACAACAAATATTTTTGATTTATTTCAAAAAATTAAAATATGAAAAATAAATGATACAAATATAAAATATAAAGAAATTTTTGATAATTCAACTTTAGAAAAAACTATAATATTACCTGATTTTCAAGTTAATTTAAAGAAATTCAAAGAAAAATGAGATGAAATTTATAAAAGTAGTCCCTTCTTAGAAAAATGAGAATTTACATTTTGAAATTTTATTGAGATATGTAATACTATTAAAAAAAATAATTTTTTTGTTAAAGATAATTGATTAATACTTAATTGAAAAATAAAAGATAAAGAGTTAACACTATCTGAATTGGAACGTATTAAAAAAGAACTAAAAGAGACTGAAGAATTTATGAAAATTTCAGAAAAATTAAATAGTACAATAAAGGGGAAAAATTTATTAATCCATTTAGATAAAAATTTAAAACTTATTGCAGATTTATATGATTATAAAAATTTTAGAAAAAGACTTTGGTTTCAATATTTTTCAGAGATAAAAGATGATGATAGTTGAAAATTATTATTTGATATAATTAATAAAAAATATAAAGAATTAAAAGAAAACATAACAAAAGAAAAAACTGATAATTCTAAATGGGAGCAAGCAGTAAATATATTTAATTCTCGTTTTTCAATGCCATTTAAAATGGAAATTGAAAACTTAGAATGAGCAGTGTTTTGAGAAATACCAAAGGCTATATTTAATTTTTGTAAAAATATTGATGAACATTGTTGTTTAAAAGAAAATTGTTTAGAAAAATGAGATTTAGTTAAAAAAAATAAATGACAAATTATAAATATATTAAGTCAATGAGAGAGAAGAGCATTATATATATTAAATATAATTTTTGATATAGAGAAATTTAAAAAAGAAATTAAAGAAAATCCAGATTTTAAAAAATTAATAATTATTGATGATATTGCAGATTCTTTTGATTATAAAAACAAATATGCTATTGTAGAGTATTTAAAAGAATTTTCAGAAAAAAAAGATAATTTTAAAATTATAATTTTAACTCATAATTTTGACTTTTTTAGATTTATATCTAAAAGATTAAAAATATGAAAAAATAAACTTGAAATATTAAAAGATAAAGCTGGTAAAATTAACTTTATAGAAAGTACAGAAGATGAGCCTTGGCAAAAATGGAAAAAAATTTAACAGAAAAAAATATAATTGCATTAATTCCATTTATTAGAAATTTGATTGAATATTGAGAAAATAAACCTAAAGATTATATGTTATTAACTCATTTATTGCATAAAAAAAATACTTTAAAATATGATAAAAATAAAAACTATTTAAAAGTTGATGAAGATAATAATATTATTAAATGAGACATAAGTAATTTGAAAATTATAAGAAATTATAATGAAGATGAATGAGACTTTGAAATAAAAAGAACAGAGGATATTTGTTTTTCAGATATAGAAGAAATATTTAAAAAGTATTTTTGAATTAGTGAATTTAATTTATGAGAAAATATAAATAAAAAAATTTATAATACTCTAAATTTAATAGTAATTGAAAAATCAAATTTAGAAGATAAAATTATATTATCTACAAAAATTAGGTATGAAGCAGAAAAATTTATGATAAATAAAGTATCTGAAAATTTTTTAAATAAAATATCTAGTTCACAAACTTGAGAACTTATTAGTAAAATAAAAAAATGACAAAAAACAAATTGAATTACAAATAAGGAAATAAAAATTTTAGATAGTGTTAATATTATGACACCAGAAAATATTCATTTAAATTCTTTTATGTATGAACCTATTTTAGATATGGATATTGTAGAATTAAAAAGGTTATATGAAAAAGTAAAAGAACTAAATAAATAATTTCAAAAAATTAAACTCCCCAGTTTAGTTTTTTTTCTCTCCAAAATTTACAAATTCCAAAAATCCCCATACAATAAAAAAAGCCCAAAAACAGACAAAATAACTTTTTTTAAATTTTCCCAACCAACTCCTCAACCCCAGTAATTTCAATAATTTCCACCCCAGGGTGCTCTCTCTTGTCTTTTCAAGACAATTCACCTTGTTTCTTACTAGAAGTTATTTTTTTATTTAATTTTGGAATAATTATCTTTTTAAATCACATTTTAGCAGATTCTTTTATTCTTTTTTCAATATGCATAACATTTTTAATTTTTCCTGTTAAAGAAATTTCTCATAAAAAGATTACACTTTTATCTATTATTTTATTTGTTTTAGAAGAAATTATTGAAGCAGCTAAACTTAAATCAATTCAAGGTTCTTCAATTTTCATTCATCTTGCAATATTTGCATAAACATCATGAGAATCTAAATTTATACTAGTATATTTTCATAAAACAGCAATTATTAAATCTAGTTTTGAAGAATTTACTCATCTTGCACTTCTTTTTGGTAATCAAAATTTAGTATAAGTTGTAAGACTTTCTGTTTCAATAATTATTGGTCTTGTTCATTCCATAGTTATTGAAAGGCTTGATCCAATTGTTGAATCTTCTGAATTTACAAACTCCATTCAAGGATTTTTTAAATCAACTAATCCTTCTCATTCCATTTTATAAAGTGCAACTTCACTAGTTGCTCAAAATCTGTTTTTTAAAGTTCTTAAAATTCTTAAATTATCATATTTATCACCAGTAAAAAATAATACTGTATCAACCATATGTTCAAGAGTTTTTGGACCAGCAAGGCTTCAATCTTTAGTAATATGTCATATAATAAAAATTGTAGTATTTGTAGATTTTCCAAACTCAACTAATTTTTCAGTAATATATCTAACTTGCCCAACACTTCAACTAACTCAAGTATGATTATCAGAATGAATTACTGAAATTGAATCAACAATCAAAAAATCACAAGGATTATTTTTGGCTGTTTCTAAAATATTTTCCAGATTATTTTCAGATAAAAGATATAAATTATCTCATTTTATTCATAATCTATTACACCTATCAAAAAGTTGATATTCTGTTTCTTCTCCAGAAATATATATTATTTTTTCATCTAGCCAAGATCAAAGTTGTATAGCTAAAGTTGATTTTCAAATACCAGGTTCTCAACTTAATAAAATCACACTTCACTGAACTATTCAACCTCACATTACAGTATTTAATTCACTAGATTTTGATAAAATTCTATTTTGTTTTATTTTTATATTAGAAATATTTTTCAGTGATTTATTTTCTCATTTAATTTCTCACTTTTTTTCTTTAGTTTCTTTGAATTCCTTAAGTGTATTCCACTCTTTACAGAAACCACATTGTCACTCCCATTTTATAGCCTCATTTCAACAATCAGAACAGATGTACATAATTTTATAATTAATTTTATATTTTTAAAAGTATATTTATAAAACATAAAAAGTAAAATTTATTTCATAGGGTGTCATAGGGTGTATAATACATAATGTGTATAGATGGAAATATCCAATGTTCTATTATAAGATTATTGATAAACTACAGATTAAAGACATATCTTTCAAATATTCTATGCATAGAAATACAATTAGGAATATTATGACTTTATATAATAACTCAGCTAGTAATAATTTAAGAGATAAAAACGCATACAGATTGATGATCTGAATTTTTCTCAAATAGTGATAGGCAAAACCTTATTGAAAGAAGTAATAGAAGTGATGATGAAGAGCTTTTAATACCATTTGGACATGAATTTAAAACACTTGATTTTAAAGTATTGTATCTAGATTCTTATTTTTATCCTCTTCAAAGACATTTAGAATATTTGAAATTTTATGCACAAAATGTTTTGATACATTACCGAATTTATAGATTTATTTAGCATTTCATTTTTTATGCATCTAAAACATGTAATTGAATATTATCATATTGAGATAATAATATTGCATCTTTAGGAAACATTCTAATACATCAATGAGATTCTCTTTTTCATGTAATTTTATTTCAAATATGAACAGCTTGTCATTCTGAATTAAAATTCCTAGATACTAACATAGCCCATCAAGTAATTATTCAAGTTCTATCATCTATTTTAAATCATCTAAAAGCAGAAGAAATATGATTTATATCAACTTTTCATAATTTAAAATTTCATTCTTTAGTTTTAGAATATCATCCTCATTTTCAATCCTTCTTTCAAGGTGATACTAAAAAAGCTAATTTTAAATTACCATTTCTAAAGTAATACATTCTAAATAATCAATCTTTTTCAATTATATATGCATCATTATTTTTAGATTTTCAATTTAATCTTTCACAAGATGAAGCATCTACTTTTAATTTTTCCTCAGAAATTATATTATATCAATCATCTATAGTATTTTTTAATGCTATTGATGTATTCTCTACAAAAGTATTCCTGTCAACATTTGGTGAATAAACTTTTTTTCAATACAAAGGGAACATTTTTTTTCATTTATCCTTATATTCTCTTAATTTATTTAAAACTTTTTTTAAATCTCAATTATTATGAGTTTCTATTTTTAAATAATTTTCAATTTGATTTATATATTTATCTATATTTAACATTCTGGGAGTATTTCTTTCTTTTTCCAATCAAACAACTGTATTATTTATTAATTCTTCAATTGTTTTATTCTTTTCTATTTTATAAATTTCTTCATTTAAAAAAATTACTGTATTTTTTCAAAAGTACATCAAATCATCTTTAGGCACATTTAATTTTTCAGTTTGTATTTTATATAAAAATTCTTTTTTGTTTAAATTCTTTTCAGAACAATATTTATAAAATTTTTCTAAATCAGTTTCATATGTATCTGAACTTAATTTAATATCTGGTATATCTTTTTTTTCCTCTACTTTTGGTTTTTCCTCTACCTTTAGTTTTTTTTCTACTTTTGGTTTTTTTTCTACTTTTGGTTTTTCTTCTACTTTTAGTTTTTCTTCTACTTTTAGTTTTTTTTCTACTTTTGGTTTTTTTTCTACCTTTAGTTTTTTTTCTACTTTTGGTTTTGTTTCTACTTTTGGTTTTTCCTCTACTTTTGGTTTTTCCTCTACTTTTGGTTTTTCCTCTACTTTTGGTTTTTCCTCTACTTTTAGTTTTTTTTCTACTTTTGGTTTTGAAGATTTTAATTTTTCATAAAAATCATACATTGTTTCATTTGATTTAATTAATCACAAAGCAATCAAAGTTTTAGTTCAAACTTTTCAATCTTGTTTCAAATTATTATCTTTCTGAAATTTTACAACAGATAAATAAGTAGCATTTCAAAAATGACTATCTACTCAGTATTTTCATAAATCATAACTATTATTAACTAAGGCAACTTGTATTTTATTAATATCATTTCTTGAAAATTTAGCTATTTTTCTATAAAAATCTCTTACTCAGTCTGTTAAAGAAATATTAGATTTGGGATTAGATTTAATTTTTCATTTTAATTTAGTAATCTTTTTACTTGTTATTTGACTTATATTTCATAAAGATTTTTCTAAATCAATTAGATTATAATTATTAAAACTAATATAATCCTCTTCATTTTTCCAAGTTAAATCATTTTTTAAAGAGTTTATTTTATCTTTAATATCTTTTATTGTTGAATTTTCATCTAATTTTTTAGTCATAGATAAAATAGGATTTAATTCTTTATCATATTTATTTATCTTATTTATTACCTGTATTTTTTCCATTTTAATTTAGTATTAATATAATAATATATATATTATTAAATCATATTTTTAAAATAAAGTCAAATAAATTAGGCTCCTTTCGTGATAGCAGGAAAAATCTAGAAAAAATAATAGCTATAAATTATATTATAATGCTATTAAAACATATAAAAAAGAGAAGAAAAGTTTTAAATAAACTTTTTTCTCTTTTTTTGTTGATTTTTAATG
>JAUZRO010000257.1 GCA_030950465.1 Candidatus Altimarinota bacterium
AATTTAACTTCTTTTATGTACCAAGGTTCTTTTAATCATAGTGCCTGTAAAAATAGTTCTTTTTCCATTTGATTTTTATTATATTTTAATATATTATATACAAAAATTAAGTTCTACCTAATTGATTTAAGGAAGAACCAAAAAAAAAAACAATTTAATTTTATATAAATAATTATTATTTTTTAAAGTTTGTATTTTTTTTGCTTTAGAATAATATAAAAGTATATTAATATCTAAATTATAAAATAATGAAAAAACATATTATAAATAATAAAATTATATTTTGAATAATAATTTTTATTTCAATTCTATTATTAACTACTTTATTGTATTTTTGAATAATAAAATATATGCATTCTACTATAAATAAAAACCCCAATATAGAAATATTAATTGAAAAAACTCAAGAGAAATCTTTTGTAGAAATAGAAACTAACAAAAAAATATATAACTCTAAAGAAAAAGAAAAAGAAAATATAAATATAAATATAGAACCTAAAAAAAATGTAGTAATTGAAGATAGCGCTCCTCTTTTTTAT
Source organism: Candidatus Altimarinota bacterium (assembly GCA_030950465.1). Lineage (GTDB taxonomy): Bacteria > Patescibacteriota > Gracilibacteria > BD1-5 > UBA6164 > CALLPO01. Next base: position 540 of record JAUZRO010000257.1, read on the forward strand.
AGAACTTGAGATAAAATTGAAATATGAACTAATATATTTAATAATACCGATAATAAAATTTGATTTAAAGTACATTTTGAAAGTAAAGATATAGAAGTTGAAAAGCCTATTAGAAATATTTTTATTGAGGCTAATTCAAGTAAAATAGTTAATTTTTGGACTAAATCAAATCTTGATAAAATAAAAGATATTAAATATACTATATTAGTAGTTTGAGATAATATTAAAAACTCTGATAAATTTGAAAAGAATCTTGAAAATAAAAAATTTCCAAATATATGAAATACTATTGTAAGATGATGATTAGCTGAAAAATGAAAGCAACAACATTTTAAAATTAATATTCCAGAAAATACTGATTTTAAAAAATCTAAAGTGAAAATTAGTTTTTCAAATAATTTATTAGAATGAAAAGAAGAAATAGAAACTTCTTATACTTTTGCAAAATTAAATAAAGCAGAAATAGATTATAATAAATTATTAAAATGAGTTGAAAAAAATAATTTATCTAGGCATGAATTAATATATTATACTTATTGATTAATAATTTGAGATAAAAAAGAAAATAAAGAACTTATTAAAAAGAATATAGTACAAATTATAGAAAATTTTGAGAATAATGAAAATATTTTTGAATATTGGTCAAAAAAAAGTGATAAAGCAATTTTTGCAACAATATTAATTGATTATTGATATGATGAAAAAGTTATTATAAAATATATTAAAGAATTATATGGAATAGATTGGTCTAATTATTATTATTCTACAACAGCTAAAAATAATACTTATATAGCTTTTAGTAAATATATGGAAAAATATTGAAATAATAGTAGTTCTAATTTTGCTTTTTCTATAGGTTATATTCAAAATAGAGATAAAAGATTTTGGTTATGATGAAAAAAAGAAAATATAATTACAAGAGAATTTAATTTATATGATATAATTCAGTATAAAGAGGATTTTATAGAATTAACTACTTTTATACTTTCATGAGAAAAATTTTTCACAAATTTAGCTCTAAATATAGTCCCTGAAGATAAATTAAAAATAAAAGAAACATCTAATTGAATGAATATTTCAAGAGAATTTTATGAATTAAATAGTTGAAAAGAAATAATAAATTGAGTCTTTAATAAATGAAAAATATATAAGGTCAAAATTAATATTAATTTTGATGAAGAAAAACAAAGAAAAAATTTAATTTTAGAAGATTATATACCATCTACTTTTAAAGTTATTAATTCTAAAGAAAATAATAATATTCTATGAAGCTGGACTAAAATAGAATATCTAAAAGATAAAGTACTTGTTAATTCAAATAATTTAGATTGAAAAACTATTCAATTTGAATATACAGTAATACCTCAATTTAGATGAAATTATATTTATCCACCAGTTAATACATATATGAAGTATAATTGAGATATTAATGCTCATTCTAAATATGAAAAGATAAAAGTTAAATAAAAAAATCTAGAATACTAGATTTTTTTAAACTTTTATCTTTTTGAATTTTAAAACCACAAAAAAAGTCTTACCTACAGTGCAATGTAAGCAAGACTTTGTCTATGTTTTTAAAATGGTGGGTAATGTAGGATTCGAACCTACGACCCCCTGCTTGTAAGGCAGATGCTCTCGCCAACTGAGCTAATCACCCATTCTGGTGCCTGAGGCAGGGGTCGAACCTACGACCTTTGGCTTAGAAGGCCACTGCTCTTCCACTGAGCTACTCAGGCAAGTTTTTTAAATTTAAAATCATGATCTTGGCAGCTACCTACTCTTACACATTCACGGAATGCACTACCATCGGAACTAACTGACTTAACTTCTGTGTTCGGGATGGGAACAGGTGTACCCCAGCCGTTATAACTACCAAGAGCCTAACTTTAAATTTATGTATTTTTGTTTCTTTTGTTTTCTACACAAAGGAGTTTCCCCCCTTTGGTATAATCTGATTTTTAGTTAAAGTTATTTAATTATAAACTAA
>JAUZRO010000258.1 GCA_030950465.1 Candidatus Altimarinota bacterium
TCAGAAGTTTCTCTAATATCTTTTTTATTTGATACATAATATAGTTCTAAATTATATTTTTCTAATTTTTCATTATAAAAATATGTTTTGTCTAAACTTTTTACTTTTTCAATTTTTTCTTCTATTTTTTTATACTTATCAGATTTAATATAATTTATATTACTTTTTATCTTTGTAATAATATTATCTTTAGCCCCTGATAAGGGGTTGGAGTTTATTTTTTCTTTAGACTCTGTTAAAAAATTAGGGTTTTTTATTATTACTTTTTCAAAAAAATCTTTTTCAGCTTTTTTTAGAATTTCTTTATTAGAATTTCTATAAAAATTCACCTCTTCTTGAAGTTCTTTTTTTCAATTAATTACAAAATATATTTTATAATTATTTTCTCAATTTTTAAAAGTTCAAGATTTCTCTGATATTTTATATGCAAATTCAGATGAATTAGCTTTAAAACTTTTTAATTTGTAATCATTTATATAAACCTCAGTTGTTAGCTTTTTAGTTTTTCATTTTAATAAATAACTATTTTTTGATACAAAATTATAAATATCTACCCAAGAAGGTGAAAAAATAATCTTTGATTTTGAATTTGTAATTTTTTCCTCAGCAGAATTTAATTTAGATTTTTCTTCTTCCACTTTAGTCCCTGATAAGGGGTTGGGGTTTTTTATTTTCACCTCTTCAGAAAGATTTTTTATTTGATTTATTATAGTTTTTCAAGAATTAGAATCAGCTTTTTTTTCATTTTCTAAATCTAATTTTAATTTTTTTTCTAAATCTTTTATATTAAAGTATCATTTTTTATTTAATATATTTTTAAAAAGTTTATTATTTCTTTCTTCTTTTATAAAAATATCATTTAAATAGTGTGTTTTTATTTCTTTATATTGTTTATCTGAAATTTTATCAATAACCTCTTTTCTATCAATTTCTTTTAAAATAAGATTTCTAAAATCATTATCAACAATTTTTTGAGTATTTACAAATAAACTAACATATTGGGGGAGAGTATAATTATGAGCTCCTAATTTAGGAACTGTTCAAGTTATTAGATTATTCTTATCATTAAATATATTTATAGAATTTTTATTTTTAAGAAAGTGTCAAACTGTTGGAAAAACTTTAAAAATAATTGTTTCTATATATGTATTATTTTTAAAATATTCAGAGTTCTTATTTAAAGTAATTGTTGTTATTTGACTTGTTTCATCTTTTAAAATATTTATAATTTTATATTTTCAAGAAAATATTCAACTAGAAATTGAAAAATTTCACTCTATTTCTTTTTTAGATATTATATTTAATATTTTTTGTGAAACAATAGGTTGAAAAAAGATTTTTAAAATATTTATATCTTTTTTTGTATTTGTGAAAATAATAGAAATTTCTGTTTTTTCTATAGTAGTATTCTTAAGTAAAGAATTCATTATAGGATTTACTTTTGATTCTTTTAAAGTTTTAAAAGTAGCTATAATATCATCTTTAGTAATTTCATCTCAGTTAGACCATTTTATATTTGTTTCTAAAAAACATTCAATTTTTAATAAGTTTCTTGTATCACATTTAGCTAAATCTGGTTCAGTTATTTTATTTTTATCATATTTCAAAAGAGATCTATAAACTATTGAATTTATATATTTATCATTTGATGAATTATTTTTTAAAGGATTTAAACTTGGAGTTTGTCCAATTAATGCCTCGGAAATACTTCCTCATTTTATAGCTGTTTCTTTTGCATCACTATAAAAATATGAATATATAAGATGAGAAGTAGTAAGTACTATAAAAATAATACTTATTAAAAATAAGTATTTTTTTAATCTTTTTGCAATATAAACTTTATCCATAATTAATAATTATTTAATAAAAAAATCTTTAAAATAACAGAATAAGAAAATTCTGTTTTTAATTTAAAGATCTATAATTATGAAACTACAAAAAGCAGTATTGAAATAGTAATAAAAAAGCTACCTAAAATAACTGTTGTGTTATGTAAAACTTTTTCAGCTCATCTTTTAGTTACTTCCCCCATTCATCCCCCCATACTTGTAAGGTTTAGAGAAACATTTTTATTTTGGATAAGTATTACTATTATTAGTAATGCTCCAATAACAACTTCAGCAATAGTTAAATATTCAATCATTTTTATTTTTTAGAAAATATAAGTGAGTAAAACATATTCAAAAAAGTGAAAATTGCAACAGCAATTATAAAATTCACAGTTCAATTAATTGTATATGAAATACCAGGTATTTGTAAAACCACATTAACTATGTAGTCAAATAATTTTAATAAAATTCAATTAACAATAAAACCAACAAGTGAGAAAAATATCAAATAAAATGGTAGAGATAATAATTTTAATAAAGGCTTAATTGTTACATTAATTATACCTAAAATTATACCACCAATAATATAAGTTTTCCAAGCTTGAAGTGAATTAAATCCACATCAATCACAACCTAAAACAACACCATCAACAACACCTTTATCTGGATTAGCAGAAAGTAGATAAGTTATAGCAAATAAAATAAGTGCATTTATAACTATAGAAAACAATATTCTCATAATTTTTTACTTTAGTTTTATTGCTTGTAATTATAACTAATTTTTTGTTAAGAGCAAAAAAAAAAATGAGATTTTTTAATTATAAAAATTATCTCAAAAAATCTTTTGACAAAAGTAGAAACAAAAAAATAGAATGCAGAAGCTTACAAGATAAGGAGAAGAAAAATAAATACTTGTAAGATGAAACAAAAACAAAAAAAAGTGCCTCAAAATTAAGGCTAAAATTTATTGAGACAAAAAAA
>JAUZRO010000259.1 GCA_030950465.1 Candidatus Altimarinota bacterium
AATGAAAAATAAAATATATATAATCTGAATAGGTTGAATATGAATTTCAGCACTTGCTAGATTTTATTTATCACAATCATATACTGTATATTGAAGTGATATGAACTCATCAGAATTAATAAATCAGTTAAAAAATGAATGAGCTTATATAAATATTTGAGAAAAAGCAGATATATTAGATAAAGATTTTGAATATGTAATTTATACAGAAGCAGTACCAGATACACAGAATGAAATAATAAAAGCAAAAGAATTATGATTAGAATTATTAACTTATCCTGAAGCAATTGGAAAAATTACTACTAATAAAAAATTAATAACTATTGCATGAACACATGGTAAATCTACAACTACTTCTCTTACTAGTCTAGTATTAAAAAATTCAAATATTGATTTTACAAGTATAGTGTGAACAATATTAAAAGAATTTGATAATAAAAATTTTTTTTACAGAAAAGAATGACTTGAAGATGAATATTTTGTTCTTGAAGCTTGTGAATATAAAAGAAGTTTTTTAAATTACAAACCTACAGTATGAGTAATAATTAATATTGATTTAGATCATTTAGATTATTATAAAGATTTAGAAGATTATATTTCAGCATATAAAGATTACTTAAATAATATAAGTGAATGAGGTTTTGCTATATTGAACTGAGAGGATAAAAATTGTAAATCATTAGTTTGATTAAGGGATGATATTAATTACATTGAAGTATATAATACTTACTTTATTCATAATGGACAACAATTAAATTTCCCTATTATAGACATAAAAATACCATGAAAGCATATATTGTTTGATGCAAAAATTGCTTATATTATATGACATATGATATGAATAAATGACTCTAAAATAATAGAATCTCTGGAGGATTATTCATGAGTTTGGAGGAGAATGGAGAGAATATGAAAGACTGTCCATAATAATATACTCATGAGTGATTATGGACATCATCCAACTGAAATTAGTCTAACATTAAAAGCTATAAAAGACACTAATATAGACAAAAAAATATTAACAATTTTTCAACCTCATCAATATTCTAGAACTTATGAATTAATCGAA
>JAUZRO010000026.1 GCA_030950465.1 Candidatus Altimarinota bacterium
AAGAAATAAAAAAATTATTAGAAATAATTTTTTTACAATATAATAATAAAAATAAATATCATTTTACAGAAAGACTATATTTTATAAGTATAGAAAATTTAAATAAAATTCATCCATTTTCAAATAATAATTTTGGATTTATAAGTATTTTTATGGATTTATTACTGATACAAAATAATTATTTACCTATAAATATAAAAAAAACCTTCAAAGTAAATAACTTATTTTATCCAAATTATAATACTTTTCTAGATATTATTTTAAAAAGATATCAAAAATATAACTATTAAAAAAAATGCTTTTTATAAAAAGCATTTTTTTTAATTTACTGTAAATTTATGTGTTTTAATTACACCATTTGCATCTTTAATCTCTAATTCTATCCAATCTCAACTTCTCATTGAGGTACTATCTCAGTATCAAGTAACTGTAGTATTTATAATTAAATTACCATTAGAATCTAAACTTAAAATTCAATTCATTGCAGTAGAACCAAGAGTAAGTACTCAACTATAATCTTGTCAAGCTCAATTATCATCATAACTTCATGTATATCTAAATGTAAGATCTGATAAATTTATATTTGTATCTAAAGATATTGTATATGAACTTCAATCATTTCAAGATGTTGGTCATGATAGAGAAAAAGTAGGAACTGGTGCTGCTTCAACTACATAAGTATGTATTATTGTTGATTCATTCCCAGAACTATCTGTTGCTGTATAAACAACTTCATAAGTTCAGGCTGTATTTGAATCTACTGTATCTCAACTTTGTACTACTGTAACTGAACCATCAACATTATCTGTTGCTGTAACAGTTTTTAAAGTAATTGCAGTTCAAACTGTTGATGTGAAAGTATTATCTCATAAAGACAATACAGGTGCTGTTGTATCTAGTACTGGTGCTGCCTCAACTACATATGTATGTATTATTGTAGATTCATTCCCAGCAGTGTCTGTTGCTGTATAAACAACATTATAAGTTCAAACTGTATTCGAATCTACTGTATCTCAACTTTGTACTACTGTAACTGAACCATCAACATTATCTGTTGCTGTAACAGTTTCTAAAGTAATTGCAGTTCAAACTGTTGATGTGAAAGTATTATCTCATAAAGACAATACAGGTGTTGTTGTATCTAGTATTTCTGGATCTGGAATTGCACTTGTTACTATATTAATTTCAGTAGAAGTAGTATCTACTTCTCAATTTTCACCATTTATAGATGATACTTCTAATGTAGCTGTTGTATTACTATCTTCTGTAATATTAGTAAATGTTGTATTTGAATCAAAGCTTTTAGTATCATTATCAAAAGATAATTCTACAACTTCCCCATTACCTAAAGTAATAGTAGCTGGAAAATCAGGAGTATTTTTTATTCAATCATCATCAGTACATTTTACATTAACTGTTGCTTCATGTAATAATGCATCACCAACTTGAGTGATTGTACATTCCATTGCAGCATCAACTAATACAACTGGATCTTTAGGAGTAGTATCATTGTTTTCACTAATTTTTGTAGTATTGTTTCATCCTCCACAACCAGATAATCATAAAGTAGCAGCAGTTCATAATGCAATAATTGTATCTTTTGATTTCATATTTTTTATAATTATTTAATAAAACACAATTCAATAAAAGAATTTTAAATATAAAAGAGATAAAGTCAATAGTTTTTTTGTAAAAAGTGTTTTTTTTATTTTATTTGATATATAATGGATTAAATAAAATTTAAAAAATAATAAAAATATGATAAATAAAAAAGCATTTAGTGTGAGGGAAATAATTATATTTTGTTTTATATTATTATTATTATTAATAATATTTCTATCTTATTGGTGAACAAAGAATAATAATATTATTAATGTAAAAACTCAGGTAGATTTAGAAGAATTAAATAAAGCTATTTGAGAATATTTTATAGTGAATAATTCTTTGGTTGAGGTTAATTGAAATAAGAGATTTTATGATAAAAATGGGGATTATATAGAAAGTAGGGGGGATTATTTTGGTGTTAGTTGATTTATATGAAATGAGTTTTTGAGTAAAAAATATATTGGAACAATTCCATTTGATAAAAGATTAAACAGATCTTTTGCTTATTGAAAAACTAAAGATGAAAAAAATTATCAAATATCTGGAGTTATTAATAAAGACTGAAAATTTTATTCTAAAGTTATTTGAAATTATAATTTAGAAAATTGATTATATGGATTAATAAGAGAATATAATTGACCTAATTTTATAGTAGATAATTCTAAAAATAGTTTTGCTTATAATCCATTAGAAAAAAAATTAATAAAGAAAATGAAATATTAAAATATATTTGGCTCTTCCTTAAATCAATTAGGTAGAATATCTATTTTACACTCACTTCAAAATCTCAAATACTTAAATAAATCATAGTCTTAAAATTCTCAAAATTTCTAAATCATCTAGCTCTTCTTTTAATAGTTTGAATAA
>JAUZRO010000260.1 GCA_030950465.1 Candidatus Altimarinota bacterium
AATCTATATTTTCAAATTTTGTTCATTTTTCAAAATCTAAATAAATATCTAATCTTTCATTTTCTATATCTAATTTAACTTCTTTTATGTACCAAGGTTCTTTTAATCATAGTGCCTGTAAAAATAGTTCTTTTTCCATTATTTCTACTCCTTTTTCATTGATTAAATTTTCATCAATTCTATCTGATATTGAATGAATTAAGCCATTTGAAGCCTGATATAGTTCTGCTAATTTATTTCAACTAACAAAACCCCAATTCCATTGAATATACTTTTACCCTCAAGGGGCACCTCGTCAAAATCATTTGTATATTTTAACACTTTAGATAAAAAAGAACTTAAATAACAAGATTAATCTCTATAAATAGCTAAAAATATAAAAAAATAATCCTAAAAAAATCACTAAAAATAATAGTGATTTTTTTATTGTCTAATATAGTTTCTAAAAATAATATTTTTTTCATTTCTTCCTTTAAAATAAACAAAAAGTCAAAAAAAAGCTTGATATCTAAATTTTAATCAAAATTAGTTATATACTAAATAATTAATTAGATTATGAAAAAAATAGATATCAAACTTGCAGGGAATTTTAAAGATTTTTGGAATAAAATCAAACCAAAATCATCTAAAAATCTGAAAAAAAAGAATGTTTTAATGATAAAAGAAATACTTTTTGGCTTAACTAAAGGTCAAAAGTGTTTCTTAAATACAATTGTAAAAAATAGTAAGAATTATGAAAATTCATTAAAAGATTTTAAAAATTGAACTAAAAGTAAAAAAATATTAAAAATCCCACAAATAGCCAAATTATCGGATTATTTAGATATAAATTTTATTAAATTTAAAGAAAAGTTTTTAGATTATGTTTGAAAAAAGTTAGAATTTAAATCTTTTGAAGAATTAAAAAGTAAATCAATAAAAGAAAGAATTTTTGAACAAACTTTAGCACTTCATGATACAACTGATATTCAAAAACCTTTTGCAAAAAAGATGGAAAAAGTAGCTAATACAAGGGATTGAAGTAGTCATAAAACAAATAAATCTGGAAAATGATACTATATTGAATGAACTATATTTTATGTAAAATGAAAAATAATTCCATTATTATTAACTTTATTTTCTTCAAAAGATGAAACAGATGCTAAAAAAATAACAAGAAAAAATTTGGATTTTCTTAAAACAAAAATTAAATGGAAATGAATTACAAAACTCGATAGACAAAGTATTTTTTCAAGAGTAGATGATTTTACAAAAGAAATAAAATTTCAAAAGATAGCTACACATAAGCATTATGATATAGGATATAAAAAAGTTTTCAGAAAATGAGAAAATGCTGATAAAGATTTAAATGATGTAATTTTCAGTTAATTTAATTGTAATTAGATTAAAAAAAGATTCAAATATTTCTTGAATTGAAGAAGATTTACAAACTTTCAAAAATGCTTGAGAAGATTTTGATAAAGAATTTTATTTCTATACAAATTTAAATATTGCAAATGCAGAAGATGCCTTAGTAGTCTTTTATTTATATCTAAAAAGGTGGAATATTGAAGTTTATTTTAAATATTTAAAACAAGTTTTTGATCTTGAAAAAATCAAATTATTAAATTTCAGAAAACTTGAAAATATGTGTAATTTATTAGTTTTATCAAGTTATTTTTTATATGATAATTTTTATAAAGTTCTAAATAAATTTAATAATTTATCTGAAAAATCTTTAGAAAATATTTTAATTGAAGAAAGAAAAGAAATAAATAGCCTAGAATTGTTTATTTTAAAGTATTATTTTCAATATTGTGAACAAGAAAATTTAAATTTTAATCCAGATTCATTTTCAAAATTTATTCACTTTGAAATTTGAAATAATATTATGTATTGTGAAAAATCATTTTTTACCCTCAAGGGGCACCTCGTGAAAGCTGATAAACAATAATTTTGTTCATTAAAATAATCTATTTTATTTTCTATTTTAAGCTAAAAAAATTAATTTTAGTAAGTTTTTTTGGTCTTTATTTTTTATACTTTTTTCAAAATATTTATTTTGTAAAGAGGTTGACAGATTTTGCCTAAAAACCTAAAGTGTTAAAAAGGAGCCTTTTTTTTTGCTCTTAACAAAAAAAAAGTTATAATAAATAATATTAAATTAATATTATTTTATTATTAATATTAAATTAATATACTTTATTATTAATAAAAAATACTTATGAAAAAAATAGTAATTATATTAATGTTCTTATATTTAACATTAAATATATCTTATGCACAAGATTTTTGATGTTCATGGAATAATGCTACTTGAAAAATATATCTTTGAAATAAGGTTAATGATTTAACTAATAATGATGATAAATTAAAATGTTCAAAATGGTTAGATATAATGGAAATAAATACATTAGATTGAGATGATATAGTTTATAGTTTAAAATCAGACCATAGTTGAAGTAAATTGAATTTATGAAATTGAAACGATGTTATAGATCATACTTTTGATGATTGAATATTAGCAAATATAATAATTGATTGAGGAAATTGATATGATAAATTTATTATAAATAGATCTACAAAAAAATTATCAATATCTGGTGACTGTTCAAAAGAATGTAAAATTTATATTAAAGACAATTGGAATAACCCACATTGGAAATTTAAAAATGTAACCTTAAAAAAATTTGAAGAGATACAATTAACTGATGAGAATATTAAATTTCAAAATAATTGAAATTCAGAAGAAGAGCAAGATAATTCTAATACAGATAACACTTCTAATACAAATAATAATCAAGTAAATTATCCTAAAATAGACCTATCTTCTTATAAATATATGATTCCTGCTTATTGGTGGAATGATGATTTGAATCAAAAACTTCTAGTTTTTGATAATAAATCTGTTATTGCTATAGTAAATCCTTCAAATTGAGATTTTTCAAAATCAGAAGAAATTTTTAAAGATATGATAAAAAATATTCATAATAAGCAAAATTTAGCTATTTGATATATTCATTCTTGATATTGAAAAAGAAATTTATGAGATATAAAAAGAAGTATAGATAATTGGTTACAATATTATCCAAATATTGAGTGAATATTTGTAGATGAAACTTCTAATAAGGTATCTGATTATGATTTTTATCAAGAAATTTTTAATTATATAAAATCTAAAAATACTAATTTAGCAGTTGTTTTAAATACTTGAATTAATGCTCCTGAAAAATTTATCAATATATCAGACAATCTTATAATTTATGAAAATCCTTGTTCAGATTATTGAAATTATAGCTTAGACTCTTGGATAAATAAATATTCTAAACATAATTTTACATTTTTATGATATTCTTGTTCAAAATCACAATATAATAATTTATCAAATAAATATAAAGATTATATAACTTATTTTACTGATGATTGATCAGACTGAAATCCTTGGGATAGTTTATCAAAATACTTATATAAAAGTAATAATTCTTCTGATAATTGAGATAATAATTGAGATAATGATCAATCTAATAATCAAGATACAGATACACAAAATATTAATACTTTTGAAGTAAGTCCATATACAGATGTGAGCTTGTATCCATTTGAAGAATTATCAAAAGTATATGATAAAACTAAACATAAAGATTATACATTAGCTTTTATAGTTTCAAAAAATAATAAATGTACAGCTTCTTGGGGTGGTTATTATAATATAGAAAACTGACCTGATGCTTGGATAAATGGAACTCAAAAATTTTTATATAATGAGGTAAAATATGTCCAAAATAAATGATGAAAAATAACAGTATCTTTTGGTTGAGCTGCTGGAACTCCTTTATTTGAAAATTGTGATAATTCAGATTTATTATTTAATGAATATCAAAAAGTTATAAATAAAGTAAATCCTACTGAAATTGATTTTGATATAGAAGGTAGTCATTTAAATAAAGTAAATGATTTTGTAAAATTATTTAAAGCATTAAAAAAAATAAATACTACTTATCCAAATATAAAAATATGGTTTACTTTACCAGTAATGCCTGAAGGATTAACTTTTGAATGAAATAATTTTGTAAAATTATTGATTAAATCAAATGTTAAAATTGCATGAATAAACATAATGACTATGGATTATGGGTCATCTTATAATGGTAATATGTGAGATTATGCTATTTTAGCTGTAAAAAATACTGCAAATGAAATAAAAAATATTTATTATGAGTTATGAAAATCTATCACATTAAATCAAGCCTATAATTTAATAGGTGCTACCCCTATGATATGAGTAAATGATGTAATTGTTGAAAATTTTACTTTAAATGATGCAGAAAAATTAACAAAATTTGCTATTGAAAACAATTTATGAAAAATAGCTTATTGGAGTTTAAATAGAGATCATCCTTGTTCATGAGATAAAACAAAAAATAAATGTTCTTCTAAAAATAATCGTTACTATCAAGCACTTTTGAAAAAGTGCTTTTTTTTCTTCGCAAATTTTTCACATTAGAAACTCGATTTTTTCAAAAAATGTATATAATAAAGTATAAGAAAATACTTAATTAAAGCAAACAAATGACTAAAAAAAGTG
>JAUZRO010000261.1 GCA_030950465.1 Candidatus Altimarinota bacterium
ATTTTATTTTCAGTCATTTATTTGCTTTAATTAAGTAATTTCTTATACTTTATTAGTATAACCATTTTTTTTAAAATTGCGAGAGATTTTTCAAGAAAATTTACAAAAAAAATACCACTTTTGAAAAGTGGTTGATAGTAAAAAATATTTTATTTTAAAATTAATAAACAATATAGATGATATTGTTATTTTGAATGAAATACATTAGTAGTTTTTAGAATTGATGACCATCAAAATTAAATATTCCTAATAACAAAAGGTATAATATCATTTATAGAATTTATAGACTCTGGTAGATTTACTAGAGTTTTTTCTATATCTTCTTTTTTGTATCACATAGCAACAAGAGTATTTATTACATCTTGATATTTTTGTGAAATTCATCTGGTACCGGTTCCTAGTTCAGAATTTGTGAACTCGGAACCGGTACCGTTTATTGAAGAATAGCTTTTAATAATATCTGAGTCTTTTAGTTCTAGAATAATTTTACTTGCTCATTTTTTTCAAATTCATTTAATTGACTCTATTGTTTTGTTATCAGAAGATTTAATTGCTTCTATTAATCTATTTATTCAAATTGATAAAATATTCAAAGCTACTTTTCAACCTACTCAATTTACTTTTATAAGTTCCTCAAAAATTTGTTTTTCTTCTTTTTCTATAAAACCAAAAAGTATTTGAGAATTCTCTGTTCTATGGTGATATATAAATAACTCTATTTCTTCTAAACCTTGTAATCCAGAATAAACTAATTCACTAATAAATATTTCATAACCAACTCAACTATTTGGTAGAATAACTACTTTGTTAAAAGTTAATTCCATAATTTTTCATTTTAAATATGCTATCATTTTTATTTTTTTATTAAATACTTTATATAGTATATATAATAAGTATTTTTTTGCAAAAATAAATTTTAAAAAATAAATATAACCTATATTATTTTTGTACAAATATTATATTTAAAGCTCTTTTTTTTTATTAGATGGAAAAAGAACCATTTTTTTTTGACAAAAAAAAAAAAATCTATACTCTTAAGCATTATAATGTAAAAATAAATTAAAAAATTAATGACAAACAAATCAGAAAATAATAATGTAGATGATTACTACAAAAAAGTAGCTTGAAATACAGAAAAAACTACTGAAAAAAAACCAGTTGTGAAAAAAGTTTTTAAAGTTAGAGCTAAGAAAAAATTTGTTCCAAAAAAGGATAAAAATACAGTTCCTAAAACTGCTGAACAAATTCAGGCAAATGTAGACAGAAGGGTAGCTAATATTAATAAAAAGTTTGCAAACCTAGATAATTGATCTTGAAGTGAAAGAAAATCAGGAGGTTTTTCTGGTAATAAAAGTACATCTGATAATCAATCTTATAAAAGACCTGAAAAAAATATTAAAAAACCTTTTGTTCAAAGGATAGGTATTGCTAAAAAATATGAATGAAATAAAGATTTTATAAAAGGAAGAGATAATAACTTTAAAAGAAGCACAGGACAATCAACTTATAAAAAACCATGAACAACTACTTGAACTCAATCTTGATATAAAATAAGATGAGAGGATAGTGTTAGTAAAAATAAAAGTTTTGGTCAAGATAAAAGAAAGTGAGGAGTAAAAAGATATGATAATAAAAAAAGTGCATTAAAACCATATAATAAAGGTAGAAAATATAATAGATTTGAGGAAATTGATGATAATGGTTTTTCTAGAGCAAAAACAACTAATAATAAAAAAATTGAAAAAAATATTGAAGATATTAAACAAAATTTAACTCTAAAAACGGGTACAATTATTGTTTGAGAAGTTTTAACTTTAAAAGAGTTATCAGAAAAAATTGGTGTAAATTTAGTTAAACTTATAGCTGAGTTTATGAAGAATGGAATGATGGTAAATATTAATTCTAAAATTGATTTTGATTCTGCTAGTATTGTTGCAGAAGTTTTTGATATCAAATTAAAAAAAGATGATTCAGAAGGTCTAAATGTTCAAGATCTTATGACTGGTAATATATTAGAATTATTAAAAGAAGATGAGGGTGCTGAATTAACAGAAAGACCACCTGTTATAAGTATCATGGGACATGTAGACCATGGTAAAACTTCTCTTTTAGATAGAATTAGATCAATTTCTACTAATGTTACTGATAATGAAGCTGGTTGAATTACTCAAAGTATTTGAGCTTATCAAGTGGAAAAAGAAGATAAAAAAATTACTTTTTTAGATACTCCAGGTCATGAGGCCTTTACAGTTATGAGAGCTAGATGAGCAAAAGCAACAGATATAGCTATTTTAGTTGTTGCTGCTGATGAATGAGTAAAACCTCAAACAATTGAATCAATTAATCATGCAAAAGAAGCTGGTATACCAGTAATTGTTGCAATTAATAAAATGGATAAGCAGTGAGCTAATCCAGACCATATTAAATGACAACTAGCTGAAAAATGATTAACTTCAGAAGATTGGGGAGGAGATACTCCTATGATTCCAGTTTCTGCTAAATCAGGTTTTGGTATAGATGAATTATTAGAAATGATTTTATTAACTGCTGAAATGAAAGAATTAAAAGCTAATAAAAATAGAAAAGCTGTAGCTACAATTATTGAATCTCATCTTGATTCTAAATTAGGTCCAGTATCTACAGTTTTAATAAATACAGGTACTCTTGAAAAATGAGATAATATTGTTTGTAATGATAGTTTTTGAAAAGTTAAAGTTTTAAAAAATTATGAAAATAAAAATATTAAAAAAGCTTTTCCAGGTGATCCAGTTATGATTGTTGGTTTAGATCAAGTTGCATCAGGTTGAGATATAGTTCAAGTTGTTGTTGATTGATCAGCAGCTAAGAAAAAAGCTTCAGAATATAGGGATATTATTCTAGCTAAAAAAATAAATGAAGTTTCAGGACTTGAAATATTAATGTCTAGAATTAAAGCAGGTAATTTAAAACAATTAAAATTAGTAGTAAAAGCTGAATCTAATTGAAGTTTAGAAGCTATAAAAGTTGCTCTTCAAAGATTATCAACTCCAGAAACAAATGTTGCAATTATTCATTCTTGAGTAGGTAATATTACTGAATCTGATATTGTAATGGCTAGTTCATCTAATGCTATATTAATTTCATTTAATGTAGATATAGTACCAACTGCTAAAAGAACAATTCAAGATGAAAAAGTAGAATATATAGAATCAAAAGTAATTTATCATATTACAGAAAAGATTGAAAAAATTGTTTCTGGTATGCTTGATCCAAAAGAAATTGATATTGAATTATGAAAAGCAAAAGTTTGAGGTATTTTCTTTACTTCTAAATGATTTATGATTTTATGACTTATTCTTCAAGCAGAAAATAATATTGAATCAGGAGCTAAAGTAAGAGTAATTAGAAATAAATCTAAAATTGGTGATTGAAAAATTGAATCTTTGAAATCATGAATAGAAGAAGTTAAAGAATTAGAAGGTCCAATTGAATGTTGAATTAAGTTTGTTTGAAATGTAGATGTTGAAATGTGAGATTATGTTGAAATTTACAAAACTATTATTGAAAAATAAAAAAAAGATGTTTCAGAGAAACATCTCTACAATGTAGAGACCTTTCTCTGAAAGGTCTTTTTATTTTCTGAATTCGCCAAGTGGTAAGGCAAGGGACTCTGAATCCCTCATCATAGGTTCGAATCCTATATTCAGAACCATAAAAATATTTACAAATAAAAAAACACTAAATTTAATTTAGTGTTTTTTAGTTTTTTATTTAGATCTTTTTCTTTCACCTTCTTTTAGATATTTTTTTCTTAATCTAATAGTTAGAGGAGTTATTTCTACATATTCATCTTCTGAAATATAATCAATAGCTTCTTCTAAACTCATTATTTTTTGTGGAGTTAATTTCAATGCTTCATCTGTACCAGATGCTCTTACATTAGTAAGTTTTTTATTTTTAGTAGCATTTACTGTTAAATCTTGATCTTTATTAGATTCACCAAGAATCATACCTTCATAAATTTCAGTAGCAGCTTTAACAAAAATTGTACCTCTATCTTGAAGTTTGAAAAGTGAGTAAGCCATAGTTTTACCATTTTCCATAGAAATCATAGAACCTCTAGCTCTTTTTTCAATAGCACCTTTAAATGGAACTAATTCTTCAAAACTACTTGAAAGAAGACCTTCACCTTTAGTCATAGTAGTAAATTCAGATTTGAACCCTAATAAACCTCTAGTTGGAACCATAAATTCAAGAGTAACAATACCATTATCTTCCATCATATTTGTCATTTCACCTTTTCTTTTACCTAAAGCAGCAATAACTGAACCTTCATCACCTTTAGGAACTGAAATACTTACTTTTTCCATAGGTTCCATTTTAACACCATCAACTTCTTGCATAATTACAACTGGAGCTCCAACTTGTAATTCAAAACCTTCTCTTCTCATTGTTTCAATAAGTACAGATAAATGTAATTCTCATCTACCAGCAACTTCATAATAATCACCTGAATCAAAATCAACTTTTAACCCAACATTAGTTTCTAATTCTTTTTCTAATCTATCTCTAATTTGTCTAGAAGTAACCATATCACCTTCCCTACCAGTAAATGGAGAATTATTTACTAAAAATTCCATTTTCAAAGTTGGTTCATCAATATGAATTGGTGGCATTTGTTCAGCTCATTCAACAGAACTAACTGTTTCACCAACAAATATATCCGCAATACCTGCAATAGTAATAATATCACCAGCTAGAGCTTCTATAGCTTCTACTTTTTCTAAACCTTCATTTGTAAGAATTTTAGTAATTTTACCTTTTCTTTCAACTCAGTCATTTGTAGTAATAAATACTTCTTGACCAACTTTAGCAACTCATTGATAAACTCTACCAATACCTAATCTTCATAGGAAATTATCAAATCCAAGATTAGCAATTTGCATTTTAAATGGAGCTTCAACATCATTACTTGCTTCAGCTACATTTTCCATAATATAATCCAAAAGTGGAGTAATATCTTTTTGCTGATCATTATCATTAGTCCAAGCTTTACCTTCTCTAGCAATAGCATAAATTGGGTTACTTAATAATTCTAATTGTTCATCACTTGCTCCTAATTGAACAAATAAATCAAATAATTGATCAATAACCCAGTCTGGTCTAGCAGATGGTTTATCCATTTTATTAATTACAACAATAGGATGTAATCCTAATTCAAGAGATTTTTTAAGTACAAACTTAGTTTGAGGCATAGGTCCTTCATAAGCATCAACAACTAAAGCAACAGAATCAACTGTTCTTAAAACTCTTTCTACTTCTGAACCAAAATCAGCATGCCCTGGAGTATCAACAATATTAATTTTGTTCCCTTTATAAGTAATACCAGTATTTTTTGAATAAATAGTAATACCTCTTTCTTTTTCTTGGTCATTTGAATCCATAGCACAAACTTCTAAACCTTTTCTTTCATCAAAATTATCATCAGCTTTTAAAAGCTCATCTACTAAAGTAGTTTTACCATGATCTACATGGGCAATAATTGCAATATTTCTAAATCTTTTGATATCAGCCATATATTATATATTTATGTTAATTAAAATAATACAAAAATTAAGGCTAAAAATAATTTCTAGTCTTAAAAATTTATAATCAAAGATATTATAAGAATAAAAAAAATAAAAGCAAATTTTATTAGAAAATTAAAAGAAATGAATTCAGGCATATATACAATTTAAAGTAAAAAATATTTTTTCAATTTGTCAGACCAAAAAAGTACTTGTTTTCACAACATATTTTTTATTCATAATCTCTTACTTCAATTTCTACTTCATCTTCTAAAAAATTATTATTAGAAAAAGTAAGTTTTAATTTAACACTATATTTTCAAGGCTCTTCAAAAGAATGACCTGGATTTGCATCTGTAGAAACTTCTCAATCTCCAAAATCCCAAAAATATCATGTAATTTGTCACTGAGATCATTCTGAAGAAAAATCAATATCTTGATTTGGTAGAGTATTTTTCATACTAATACTTATGCTTGCTTTTTGAGGCTTTGGTTTCAATACAAGTTTTTTAGTCAAATGATACTTACCTCAATCTGTTGTAATAACAGTTAATTTAATATCATATTCTCAAGCAAGATTATATTTATGAGCTGGATTAATAGCATCTCTTTCATCTAATGGAGTTCAATCTCAATAATTATAAACAAATTTTTCAATATTTTTTCATTTAATTTGAGTTAAAGAAGCATCAAATCTTACAAAAGTAGGAACATATCTTTCTTTAGGAGTTATTTTTAATTTTAAAATTGCATCTTTTTTAATTGATTCAATATAAATCCTTTCTTTCATATTAATAATATCATCTTTAATTCTTCTATGAATAAATTTATAATTAATTATAACTGTTTGATTTCATTCAACATCAATATCTAAATCAAGAGTTTTTCAAGTTTTATCAATTGTTCAATCATCATTAATATCCCAAGAAACAGAATCTAATTTATATAAAATATCATCTGATCTAATCAATCTAGCATCTAGCTTTATTTTAGTTGGAACATTTAATTCATTAACAAAATATTCTCTATTTTTTTCTTCATACCTAACATCTTCTAATAATTTTCAATTATTAAAAATTTTTAATCTATATTTTGATTTTATTTTTAATCTTTTAGGAATATTGATTTCTGCTACTAAAATTTTAATTTTTCAAGAAGTATCTCTTAATTCAACTTCTATATTTTGCTTTCAATAAGTTTTAAAAGTATGCTCATATTTAGAAGAACCCTCTACATCTTCTAAACCTGCTTCTAATTTTTTTATATTTGATTCAATTTTCCAAGTAAAAGTTTCTACAAATCCATTTCAAAAAGCATTGTCAGGATTTTCTACATAGAATTTATATTTAAAATCATCAACCAAATCTTGTTCAAATTTTATTTCTCATTTTATTTGAGATTTTTCTTCTTTTTTTATAATAAAAATCTTATCTAATTTTATTGATTTTTTTCATTCTCTTTTTATGAAAATTCAAACCATTGTGTCTTCAATAATTTTCTTTTTAGGATAAAAATCATATCAAGTATGGTTTACTTCTAGTTTTCATTCTTGTCATTTTTCAATAAAATACCATTCTATTTCTCATAAATCTTTTAAATCTGAAGCATTAAAGCTAACAGTCTTAAATCATAATTTATCTACTTTTTCTGTTATTTTTACAATATTTGAAATCTCAACAGATTTTATATTTTCTATAGTTTTCTTTTCTTCTTCTCATTTTGCATTTGTTCAAAAAACATCTACAACTACACTGTAAGTTCAAATATTATTAAATGTTTTTATTATTGAAGATGTTTTTTTAGATTTTTCTTTTTCTCAATTAAAACTCCATTCATATCTATTAATATTAAATCATTTTTTTCTTTCTCTATATTCAAAAGAACTTAAATCAAATTTTAATGTTACTGGTCAAATTAAATTACTAGTATCATCCATAATTGTTTCTGCTTCTGAAAAATTTCAACTTATTAATTTAGAATTATCAAAAATTTGAACATCTCATTTAGCCATAACTTGCCAGTTTGGAAGAGAATTAATTTTTTTATTAATATACATCCAAGCAGAACCTGTTGTAAAAGTAAATAATAATATTATAATTGTAAAAATACTATAAGCTATTTTTTTCTTTTTATATATCTTTTTAGTTAGTAATGCCTTAAATCAAAACATTGCTAAAAATACTGTTTCAATAAAAAGAAGTATTGAAAAAATTATATTAACTGATTTTCAAATAAAAGCATTAATATCATTTAAATTAATTCAAAGATTATAGAAAAATTTTACATCTTCTAGTGTTTTAGCATTCATAACAATAAAACCTATAAAAGCTCAACCAATAAGTAAAGCTACAATAGCTATTGCTGCCATAAATCAAAATAAAGTAGAAAGAGAAGTTTTTTGCTGAGATTTTGGAATTACTTTTTTTTCTAATTTTTTCATTTTAAAAAATAATTTTTCTCAAAAAACAGAAGGAATAGTTTTTGATACAATAGCATATTTAGAATCTTTAATTTGAATTTCTCATTTTCAATCTTGTCAAATTTTGATTTCTTCTACCTTCATTTTACTTAAAGCTTTTACTTTTAATAAAATCTGATTATAGATAGGGAATTTAATATATTTTATATCTTTTTCAACTTTTGACTCTCTGAAAATAACTTTTATATCATTATCTCTTGATTCAAAAACAAATATATCTGAACCATTTTTTATCATTAAATCTAAAATATCTTGTAAAGATTGAATATTAATATCAATCATCTCTAGTGTAGAAGTTTTTTCTTTTATTTTATCTTCAGCTTTTTTAAACATTTTATTCATTTCAATATTCCTAGAAATATCTCATACAACTTCTTTTTGTTCTTTTTTTTCCTCTATTTTTTCATTTTTATTTTCTTCTTTTTTTTCTTTAGCTTGCTCTAAATCTTTTTCTATAAACTTTTGTTCTATATCTCATAAAATATCTTTTTCTTCTTGTTTATATTTTTCTTGTTTATATTTTTCTTGTTTATCTTTTTCTTCTTGTTTAAGAAAATCTCTATTATCAAAAACTTTCTCAACTTTTTCAAGTTCAGCTTTTATTTCTTCAGAAGTTTTAACTTTAGAAACTTTATTATTTTCATCTAAATCAAGATTTAGTTTTGATGGATCAAACATATATTTTTATAATTAATTAATATTTTTATATAATAATATATTACTATATAACTTTATAAAATAAAAATAATATTAATTTAAAATACAAAAATATTATTGACACAAAAAAAATATAGTTTTTAAACTATATTTTTTATTCCCATTCAATAGTTCCTGGTGGTTTCCCTGTTAAGTCATAAAATACTGTTTCTATTTTAGGATTTTTTAAAATTTCTTGTACTAATTCTTTTAAATCTTTTATTTCTATTTTAGAAAAAGTAGCAGTCATAGCATCTATTGTATCTATTGGTCTTAAAACTATTGATTCTTTTCACTCACTTCCTATTGGAATTAACACAACTGGAAATTGCCAGATTTTATTTCTGTAATCTTTTTCTATTAAAAATTTCTCTACAATATCATCTATTTCTTGTAGTAAAGAAATTCTATCATCTGTTAAATATCATTTCTGTAAACTGTAGAGATGTCCATTTATGGCATCTTTATTTTCTGAGACACGATAAATCGATGTCTCTACAATATTTCACAAATTTAATAAAACTCTATTTACTGAAGAAAAATTATTAGTAATACTTGTTGAAACTTCACTTAACTCTTCCCAAAAACTTTCTATTCCCTCTCATCTAAGGAGAGGGCTAGGGAGAGGTATTGAAATAGATAAAGGATGTTTGTAACTTCTATTATCTCATTGAACTCAAACTGATTTTACTTCTAATATTTTTCCTTCAAATTCAAATCATAAAAATCAATTTATTTCTTCTTCTTGATAATTATAATTTTCTTCAGCTTTATCTTCTTCATTACACAAAATTCTAAGAGATAATCCAGGACCTGGAAAAGGATGTCTATCAATTAATTCATCTCATATTCAAAGCAATCTTCAAATAGTTCTAACCTCATCTTTATATAACATATTTAGTGGTTCAACTATTAAACCTGCATCAATCATTTTTTGAATCTCTGGAACTCTATTATGATGAGTTTTTATAGTTTTTGCATTTTTTGTTCAACCTGATTCTATTGTATCTGGATAAATTGTTCATTGACCAAGTAACCAATCTTTAGTATTTAATCAAAGTTCTTTTGATATTCTTGCTTGAATTTCAATAAATTTATCTCAAATAATTTTTCTTTTAATTTCTGGTTCTGACACTCATTCTAAATCTTTTAAAAATTCTTTTTTAGCATCAATAATTTGAAGATTTTTTACTCAAGCAGTTTTTAATGATTTTTCTACTTTTATAGCTTCGTCAAGTCTCATAAAACCTGTATCTACAAAAACTGGGTAAATTCTATCTGCCCCAATTGCTTTATTTATCAAAAAATAAGCAACTGTTGAATCTACTCAACCAGATATAAATAAAAATACATTTTTAGTTCAGATTTGTTTTTTTAATTCTTCTAATTCAAATTCAAGAAACTTTTCCATTGACCATTCTTTTTTTATTTCACAAATCTCTGCAAAATTTTCTAAAATTTTAATTCAATTTTGAGTATGACTAACTTCTGGATGAAATTGCAATGTATAAATATTTTTTTCTTCTAAACTTGTAGCACCAAATTCACAATCTTCAGTAGTTCAAATTACAGCAAAATTTTCAGCCATTTTAATAACACTATCTCAATGACTCATCCAAACAACTATTTCATCACTTTCAATATCTTTAAATAATTTTGAATTTTTATCTATTTTTAAATTAGCTTCTCAATATTCTTCACTATCTCATCATTCTATTTCTCATCAATTTACATGATGAGTTAATTGATGACCATAACAAATAGCTAAAATAGGGACCTCTAATTCAAAAAAGCTTTTAGGTAAAGTTAGTGTATCTTCATCATAAACAGAGTTTGGCCCTCAACTTAAAATTATTCATTTTAAAATTCAAGAATTTATTTCTTCCCTTAATTTCTCTAAATCTTTTTCATTTAAATCATCTAACGCTGGAACAATTTCAGTATAAACTCCAAGATGTCTAAATCTAGAAGTTATTAAATGTGTATATTGACTTCAATAGTCTATTACTAGTAATTTTTGCATAGTTTTTTTAATTAAATTTTAATTTGGTAATTATATAATTTTATGATAAAGTATAATAATTTACTTAATTAAAGCAAATAAATGACTGAAAAAATATATTAAAAAAAATTTTTTTCTTTTAAAATAAGTTTAAAAAATGCGGCTCCTTTCGTGATAGCAGGAAAAATCTAGAAAAAATAATAGCTATAAATTATATTATAATGCTATTAAAACATATAAAAAAGAGAAGAAAAGTGGCTCTTCCTTAAATCAATTAGGTAGAATATCTATTTTACACTCACTTCAAAATCTCAAATACTTAAATAAATCATAGTCTTAAAATTCTCAAAATTTCTAAATCATCTAGCTCTTCTTTTAATAGTTTGAATAATAGA
>JAUZRO010000262.1 GCA_030950465.1 Candidatus Altimarinota bacterium
TAATTTATGTAAAGTTGCAAAAAGAGTTTCACACTGATTTTCTTCAAAAGTTATGTATATCAAAAAATTAACTGCTAGATTTTGTTTGAAAAAACTTGAAATTTAGATGGTATTTTTCCTGCTATCACGAAAAGAGCCGAATTCTAGAGTTTTGATTTTTACGATATTATGAATAATTTTGATAGTTCTTTCTAATTTTTACTCTGATAAACATTGAGAAAATTTAAAATGAGATTTAGATTATAAAAATTTTAAAAATAAAACAAATTATATTAATAATAGTGAAAAAAATAAAACAGAAAGCTAAAGCATTCTGTTGATATATAAGTAGTAATTAAACAATAATAAAAAAATATAATAATGAAAAAACCAACATACATTACTAGAATATTTAAAAGACATATATTTTTAATGATAAATATATTTGCTTTTACTAGTTTTTTTTGATATTTATTTTATTTAGAAATGGTAACAACTGTTCCTGATTTTAAAACTATGAAAAAAATACCTATTTTAGAAACTTCTATTATATATGACAAAAATAATAATGAACTTTATAGAATATATGAAGAAAATAGAACCTATGTAAAAATAGATGATATAAGTAAAAATATGATTAATGCAATTGTTGCATGAGAAGATAAAAACTTTTGGAATAATCCTGGTTTTGATATAAAATGAATTGCCAGATCTATAAGAGATTGATTATGAAATGATTTTAGATTTGTAGGTACATCATGAATAACACAACAATTATCAAAAATTATATTTTTATCATGAGAAAGAACTTTAGATAGAAAAGTAAAAGAATTGTATTTATCTATTAAATTAACTAATAATTATGAAAAAGAGTATATTTTAGAAACATATTTAAATAAAGTATTTTTTTGAGGAAATTCATATTGAATAGAAGAATCTTCTAAAACATTTTTTAATAAAAAAGCTAAAGATTTGAATATATTAGAATCCAGTATTCTAGCTTCTCTACCTAAATCTCCAACAGAACTATCTCCTTATAATAAAAAATGAAATTTATTATGATACCCTTCATTAACTGAAAAATATATAGAAGTTAATGAAAAAAAAGATGAAAAAGATGAAGAAAGTGAAAAAATAGAAGAACAAGAACAAGTCTTAATAACTGAAAAAATACTTAGTAAAAAAATATTAGAAAAATATAAAAAAGAAGTATCCATTTTAGCTAAAAGTATAAATAATTTAACATTAACAGAAAAAAACTTTAAAATAAATATTTGTTGAATTGATAAAAAAGTTCTTAAAACAGATTTATTTATTATAGATAAAAAATGATGTATTTTAATGACAAATAATGAATTATTATCTTTTATTAATTCTATTGCTATTGAAACTAAAGAATATACTATAAAATATAATACTTGAAGAAAAGATTATATTTTATGAAGAATGCTAGAAGATGGTTATATTGATTTTGAACAATATAAAAAGAATTTAATTTCTTCATTCTGATTTGAATTTCATAAATATAGAGATAAAATTAAATATCCATATTTTGTAATGTATGTAAAAGATTATTTAGTAAAAGAATATTGAGAAGATTTTATTTTAAAATGAGGATTAAGAATCTATACTACAATAGACCCAAAACTTCAAGATAAAGCTGAAGAAATTATAATAAAACAAGTTAAAGAAAATACTAAAAAATATAATGCTAAAAATTCTGCACTAATCAGTATTGATTCAAAAAATTGAAATATTTTATCAATGGTATGATGAGTAGATTATTTTGATAAAGAAAATTGAGGATTTAATAATATGACTTTAGCTAGATTACAACCTGGGTCTGCATTCAAACCATTTATTTATACTTTAGCTATGATTAAAAAATGATTTTGGGCAGGTTCTATACTTGAGGATAATTATTTTATTTTTCCATGAGGATATTCTCCAAGGAATTCTGATGGAACATATTTATGAAAAATAACATTTTCAAAAGCATTAAATTATTCAAGAAATATAACTGCTGTAAAATTATATTATAGTGTTTGATGAGAAAAAGAAATTATTTCTTTTATAGATAAATTATGAATAAAAAGTGTTTGAGATTTTAAAAAAGAATATAAAAATAAATATAACAAAGAATTCCAATATGCTGCTCCAATGGCATTATGAACTGCAGAATTAACAGCATTTGAAATGGCTTGAGCTTATCAAATTTTTGCTAATAATGGTCTGCAAAAAAAATTAAAACCAATTACAAAAATAACTGATTCTAAGTGAAATATAATAAAAGATTATACT
>JAUZRO010000263.1 GCA_030950465.1 Candidatus Altimarinota bacterium
CATTTGAGATTCTTTCAATTTCATTAAGTGCCTCATAAGGAACTTTTGCATCAACTAATCTAAACTCATCATCTCATATTTTATTTATAACTATATCTCATTTATTCAAAATTTTATCCCATATTCAATCTTGTTCTACTCAAATTCACTCTATATTTTCATAATTAACACTTGAAGTTGTAGTTTTAAATAATGCCCAATCAAGGTCCACAACTCACTTTTCAGTTATTATCCAAACATCATTATACCAGTTAAAAATATCATAAATTAATTTAAAATATATTATAATTAGATAAATTTCAAAGTAAGCAAAATTAATTAATTCTTGAAAATAAATAGAATTATAAATCATAAAACTTGGAACAAACACAAAAAGACCTAGCCGTAATAAAACATTATCAGCTATTTTAATCCAATGTTCATGAATAATTCACCTAACTTCTTGTCATTCAGGAATATATTTTACAAAAAATGTCTTTTCAAAATTATTCATAATTTTATTACAAGGGGCTAAAGACCCTTGTTATACTTAATAATAAAACAAAAACTGACTTCAACAAGGGTCTTTAGCCCCTTGCAACTTTTAACTATTTCAATTTATTTATTATATCAAAAGTTTCTTTTAATTTTTCTAAATTAATTGCTGGAAAATTAGCTATCCTAAAAGTAGATTTTTTTAATTTTCAATAACCTCATCATAATATAATATCATTTTTTAGCAACTCTTCTTTTATTCTAAAAATATTTTTTTCTTCACATTTCACAACATAAACTGATTTTGATTTATAATTTTCATCTTCAACATAGTCTGATAAAAGTGGATGATTTTTTATTTGTTCAGAAATATATTTATATTTTTCTAAAGTATTTTCTTCTATTTTTGTAGAAGTAATTTTATTATATCTTTCAAGTTGATTTGCAAGTAAATAAATTGCAAAAACATTTGGTGTTTCATTAGTTTGAAAAATATCATATTTTTTTAACATATTTTCAATACTATGAACAGATCATACATCTGATAGTTTTTCTTTAACTATTTTTGATTTATTTATAGCTTTTTCATTAACTATTAAAAATCATAATCAAGCTGGAAGTCATAATCATTTTTGTACAGAAAAAAACCAAATATCAGCTAAATTAATATCTTCAAAAGTCATTCAAATTGAAGAAGTAATATCTACTGCAATTAGAGGTTTATGCAAAGGGCTAAAGCCCTCTGTTGACAACTTTTTTAAATCTTTTAAAAATCAGTCTCTTAATCTAACTCAAGTACTAGTTTCATTATTAGTTACTCAAATTAATTCAATATCTTCTCATATATTTTCTAAAGAATAATCTCATTTTCACCAATCTAATTCTTGAAATTCTATAGTTTTATTTAAGTCTTTTGCTGTATTTTGAAATTTAGAAGAAAATGCCCCATTTTGGAAAAAATAACAATTAGAAATAACAAAATTTCTAATAAGAATCTCCATAGATTCAGTTGAAGAACCAGTATAAAAGATTTTATAATTATCTGGAATATCTAATAATTCTCTCAAATTATTATGTAATTTTTCAGACATTGCACTAAATTGTTTACTTCTATGAGACATAGAACCAATATCATTTTTAGCAAATTCTATAATATCATTTTTTACTTCTTCATTCATCTGTGATGGCCCTGGATTAAGTGTAAACATATTTTTTTATTTAATTAATCTAGCTTTTATTGTCCCTTTTATATTTTGTAATTGTTTTAAAATTTCATCATTTGCTTCACAAATATCTAAAACTACATATCAAATACCTTTATTTGTTTCTAAAAATTGAGAGATAATTTGAATATTATTTTCTCAAAATATTTTATTTATTTCAGCTAGTATTCAAGAAATATTTTTATGAATATGTTCTATTCTAACTGATTTTTCTTCATGTTTTTTTAGAGAAATTTGAGGAAGATTAACAGAACCAATTGTACTTCAGTGAGAAACATAATTAAATAATTTTTCAGAAACTTCTAGTCAAATATTGTTTTGTGCTTCAATTGTACTTCAACCAATATGAGGAGTTAAAATAACATTATATAATCCTTGTAAAGGTGAGCTAAATTTTTCAGTTTTTGATTTTGGTTCTTCTGGGAAAACATCAAGTGCTGCTCATAAAATTTTACCAGATTCTAAATTATTTTTTAATTCCTCAATATCAACAACTTTTCACCTACTTGCATTTATCAAAAAACTTCAATTTTTCATTAAATCAAACTCTTTTGTAGAAATCATATTTCTAGTAGAAACTAAATCTGGAACATGAAGCGTTACAAAATCAGATTCTTTTAATAAATCTTCCAAACTTTCTTTTTTAGTAGCATTTCAAATTCAAAGAGTTGGTAGAGGATCAAAAAATATTACATTCATTCACATACTTTCAGCTAAAACAGAAACTTGTTTTCAAATATTTCAGTAACCAATAATTCAAAGAGTTTTTCACTTTATTTCATAACTATTTATAGCTGATTTTAACCATCAACCAGAATGAGCACTAGTAGATTTTTCAAAAAT
Source organism: Candidatus Altimarinota bacterium (assembly GCA_030950465.1). Lineage (GTDB taxonomy): Bacteria > Patescibacteriota > Gracilibacteria > BD1-5 > UBA6164 > CALLPO01. The sequence continues at coordinate 2,541 of JAUZRO010000263.1, forward strand.
TCATCTTGAAAGCATTATTATTTCTCAAATAACTAATTCTGCAACTGATCTAGTATTTGAAAAAGGAGCATTAAAAACATTAATTCCTAATTCTTTTGCTGCTTCCAAGTCAACTTGATTTGTACCAATACAAAAACAACCAATAGTTTTTAAATTTGGTAATTTTTCTAAAATTTCACGAGTTAAATTAGTTCTTGATCTAATTCAAACAATTTCAGCATCTTTTATTTTTTCAATTAATTCTTCATCATCAAAAGAAGTTGTATAATTTGTAACATCTGTAAAACCTAGTTTTTCAAAATTATCAGTAGCAGTTTTAGCTAAACCTTCTAATAATAAAATTTTTGGATTTTTTTTCATAATTTTTTAGATTATTATTTTAAAATTACTTTTAATCTATTTAGTAATTATTTTCAATCATATTTTTGCTTTTAAATACATGATTATATATTTATATTTTGATGGAATTTTTTTTTCAATTTTTTCTATCTTTTTATAAACTGTTGTTAATTTACTTTTTGAACTATCATTCACAATTTTATCAATTTTTATAATTATTTTTGAAGGAATTTTTTCTTTTGAAATATTTATCTTTTTTATAAGTTGTTCTTTTATAGTTAAACTAATTCAATTACATTCCTCTTTTACTACAAAATACTTTCAATCTTTTTTTGCTATAAATGAAAAACTTTTTCAATTTGGAGAATATGTAGGTAAAGATACATCATTATATTCATGTATTTCAACTCAATCTTTTATTATAATAATTTTTCAATCTTTTTTTCATGTAAATACAAAACTTTTTCAATTTGAAGAATATTGTGGTAAACTAGTATAATCATATTTACTACTTTCAACTCAATCTTTTATTATAATAACTTTTCAATCATCTTCTACTTTAAATGCAAAACTTTTTCAGTCTGGAGAATATGTTAATGTAAATGAATTAATATATTCATATTTATTACTCTCAATTCAATCTTTTATTATAAAAGACTTTCAATCTTTTACTGCTATGAATGAAAAACTTTTTCAATCTGGAGAATATGTTAGTGAATCAATATTATCATATTTACTGCTTTCAATTCAATCTTTTACTAAAATATATTTGAAATCTTTTACTGCTATGAATGAAAAACTTTTTCAATATGGAGAATAGATTAAAGAAGATACAAAAAAATATTTATTACTTTCAACTCAATCTTTTACTATAAAAATTTTTCAATCCTTTTCTGCTACAAATGAAAAACTTTTTCAATCTGCTGAATATATTGGTGAATAAGTAGAAATATATTTATCCATTTCAACTCAATCTTTTACTATAATTTTTTTTCAATCTTTTATTCCTACAAATGAAAAACTTTTTCAATCTGTAGAATATATTAATGAATATATATTATCATATTTATTACTTTCAATTCAATCTTTTACTAAAATAACCTTTCAATCTTTTCTTGCTATAAATGCCAAACTTTTTCAGTCTAGAGAATATTTTGGTAAACTAGTAAAATCATAATTGCTGCTTTCAATTCAATCTTTTACTATAATAAATTTAAAATCTTTTTTTGCTACAAATGAAAAACTTTTTCAATCTGGAGAATATGTTAACCAAGAGATAGAATAATACTTGCTACTTTCAACTCAATCCTTTACTACAAAAGATTCTAAATCTTTTTTTACTATAAATGAAAAACTTTTTCAGTCTGGAGAATATGTTAATGATGAAACAGAATAATACTTACTACTTTCAATTCAATCTTTTACTACAAAAGATTTTCAATCTTTCTTTGCTATAAATGAAAAACTTTTTCAGTCTGGAGAATATATTGGTGAACTAACATAATCATACTTATCTATTTTAATTCAATCTTTTACTATTATAATTTTTCAATCATTATCTGCTATAAATGAAAATCTTTTTCAATCTGGAGAATATTTTGGTGAATAAATATTATCATATTTATTACTTTCAGTATAATTACATTTATTAATTGTATTTGCAATAGAAGTATTTAAAGTATTAGAAATTAAGACTAATATTGTAAATATCATTATTATTTTTTTTATTTTCATATTTTTTTATTTTAAAATTAATTTAACTGGACAATGGTCACTTCACATAGTTTCTGTCATATATATTATATCTTCAACATTTTCTATAAAATCTTTATTTACTACAAAATAATCAATTCTCCATCAAACATTATTTGCTCTAGCACCTGCTCTATAACTCCACCAAGAATATGTATCTAATTGTTCTGGATAAAAATGTCTGAAAACATCTAAATTTCAATCATTAATAAATGCTCAAATTTTTTCTCTTTCAATTGGTAAAAATCAAATGGAATTTTGATTTTGTTTTGGTCTAGCAATGTCAATTTCAGTATGAACAATATTAAAATCTCAAGTGATAATTATTTCTTTTCCAGATTTTTTTAATTCTCTAGTATAATTTTGTAAATGTGTATAAAAATCTAATTTATAACTTACCATTTCCGTTCAGTCAGCTCTAGTTCCTCAATTTGGAAAATAACCATTCATCAAAACTACATTTTTTCATTTATAGCTAAATTCTATTTCTGTAAATCTACCATCATTATTAAAATGCAATATATCTCCAAAATCATTTTTTTCAGAAATTATTTCTAATTCTTTTTTATAAAAAATAACAGTCCCAGCATAACCTGCTCTCTCTCATTTATGCCAAATATATTTATATCACTCTATTTCTCAAAGATTTTTATCTTTCAAAAACTGGTCTTCAAAGGCCTTAGGTTCCTGAATACATAAAATATCAGGATTTTCTTCTGCAATAAATTCTTTAAAGTTTTTCTTAGCAACTGCTCTTATTCAGTTAACATTCCAAGTTATTATTTTCATTTTTTTTTATTAAATTTTAAATTTGACTTTTTAAGTATAATTAGATATAATTATTACATAAATCAGTTCTGCTGATTTAATTGGACTCCTTAGAGAGCCCCCCCCCTTAGAGAGTTTTACTTATCTAAGGGTTATTTTTTTGTTTAAATTAAAAATATCTTCAAGAATTTTATTAATAAAATTCTTACTCAATAACTTAAAATATTTATTTATCTTATAAGTATTATTAATTTTATAAACCAATCTTTTTTTACTTATTGTTTTAAAATTATTTAAACTCAAATAACTTTTTCTTGATAATCATTTATTATAATAATCATCTATTTCTAATAAAAATTTTGAATATTGTTTTTTATATTTTGTTGTAATTGGAATTATTGAAACTAAATCTCATCACATATAATTTCCAACAATTAAGACTGGTCTTAAGAAATCTCAATCTTTAGAAATTTCATTTCCAATATTTACTCAAATAGTACAAACCCAAATTTCTCAAACAACAACTTTTTTAAAGCCATCACCAAAAATATCAATTTCATTCTTTTTCTTATTCCATAATTCAAATAATTCTCAAGTTTTTTTCATTTAATTTTTATTAATTATAATTTATATTTTCATTTTATGCTTTTGATTATAAAAGTAATATTCTCAAAATTTCTCCACTCTTTTTTCATAATATTTTATTTAATTATTTATTTTAGTATACTATTTACATAGTTTTTAAAATAGTAAAAAATAGAAACAAGATTTTGTTTCTACTTTTTAGATTTTTTTAATTCACATAATTATTTAATGAAGTATTAAAATCTTTTGAAATATTTATAGAATCTTGTTTAAATCAATTTTTTAGATATTCATTAAACTTGTAGGAAAATCAAAAATTATGCTAAAATTTTATGAAGATTTTGTAAAGCTGAACAAATTTGCAAAGCCTTATGTTTTAAATTTAATTTAACAGTTCAAAAAGAACCTATAATTCTATTTCTTAGCTTATT
>JAUZRO010000264.1 GCA_030950465.1 Candidatus Altimarinota bacterium
CATTATTTTTAATAATATTTTTAATATTATTATATATTAAGTTATTTTTAATTTTTTTTATTCACCTTCAGCTAAAATTTGATATTTTAATTTTATCTATATTTTTAATATTAACATCACAAATTATTTCATTATATCAAATTAGAACTCATACTAAATTCTTTGATAATCACTCTAATATAGATCTTCACATTCATAAAATTATATCATATTCATCATATTTTATATCTGTATTTTTTACTTCTCAGTAAAAATAAATATTACTATATTGTTTTTCCAATTTACTTTTTTCTTCTCATCACCCATAAATATCTAATTTAATTTTATATTTATTACAAAACTTAATTGATTCAATTATTCAATTAAGTTTTGTTTTTTCAATTCTAGAAACTAATAAAGCTTTTCATATCTTTTCAATACTATTTTTATGATACTTTTTAGTTATTTTTATATAATTAGGTACAATTATAATTTTTTTATTAAGACTTTTATTAAATAAGATAAATTTATCTTTAATAAATAATTTTGTTTCTTGAGATACTACAATAATTTTATTAGATATGATAATTCATATAAAGAATATAAAATTATAAATTATTTTTTGAATTCATTTATTTCATTTTAATCAAATTATTCAATGAACTACTATAAACAACTTTATATTTTTTATCTTATAAAATGGTAAAAATAATAGATAATTTATTATAGATATTAAATTGTCTCTATGTCAATTTGACTCAATTATACTGTAATCCCTAAAAGTTATAATATCTTTAAATATTCATTTTATACTATTGTAGTTTTGAAAAATACATTTTTTATTAAATAGAGAATCTAATTTTCTATTTGATAAAATTACAAAGTTATAATTTATATTTTTTTTTGATATAAAATCTTTAATTCTTGTTTCCATTCATCATAATCAGGATTTTTCATAAGATTCTATTCTTATTAATATTTTTTTCATTTAAATTTATAATTTTTATTTATAATACCTCCTCTTACTCAAATACAAATTATCTTCTATTAATTTTCTATTTTTAGAAATTAAATCTCAAATAATTCACATTGCAAAAACTCCACAAAATCAACTATTTCCACTCAGTCAAAATTAAATTCTCAATTTTTATATATACTCAACCTTAATTCAATTTGTAATTTCTAAAGTTTCAAAAACTTTTTCAACTGCATATCATAAATCTTTATCAACAAAAACAATTCAAGGGAATTCTTTTATAAATCTTCATACTGTTTCATCAGCATAAGAGGGGTTCATAATTGTTCCTTTTTTCATTGTAAATTTTACAATTTCTCAGTCTTTTAAAATATCAAAAACATCTCTTTTAATAACAAAATATCAATTTCATCAATCTTCTCTTCACATTAAAAATCTTCATAATTTTGCTAAATCATAAATTATAATATTATTTAATGTTATTTCTTTTTTATTAATCATAATTTTGTTTTTTAATAAAATAAATCAAATTTTACCATTGTTCATAAAATTTTCACATCATTTCTAATTTCTGAAATTTCAGCAAATGAATCAACTTTTGCAATAAAATTATTAGATCTTATAAATAATTCTCATTTAAATCAATTAAAAATATTTTTTTGTAAAAAAACTAATCAATTTCATCATTTATTTTCATATCTTCAAGTTATTCAAGGTTTTAATGCTATTTGTAATGCATCTTTTTCTGTATCTAATTCTGGAAAGTTATTTTTTAAAGTACCTTTAAATCATATTCATAAATCAGAAATAACAAAATTTAATTGTTTTTCTTTTTTATTATTATAAAAGTAAAAAAAACATTTTGGTCAAAAAGGTGTTGTCCATCTTCATAAATTATGAAAAAATGAATTATCAATTATTTCTCATAAAGATGAAAATATTAAATAAGATGTGTCATCGGATAATCATATTTCTCATAATTTTTTTAATATTTTTTCTCAAGAGGCATAAAATTCATTTTTATTTGAGAAAATCTTTATATAATCTGAAAAATCTTCAGTTGATTTTTGTATTCAAAATAATTCTAATAAAACTTTTTTTACTAATTTTCTTTTTTCAGAAATATTTGATTTTCAATTTATAATAATTGATTCAATTTTTTTATCTCAAAATTTAGTTAAAGCATAAGAAATAATTTCAGAAAAAATAAAAACATCTAATTCTTCTGAAAAATCATTAAAATGTAATTCTAAAATTCAATTTTTATATAAAAATATTTCTTCTATATTTTGATAGAAATTCATATGGATTTTAATTTATTTATTATTAACTTTTATTATATTTAGAAATATTTTAAATACAATTATTTTTAATACCCCCTATTTTATTTATAATATCTCTTTTTACTCAAATACAAATCATCTTCTATTAACTTTCTATTTTTAGAAATCAAATCTCAAATAATTCATAGTGCAAAAAATTGTATTGCAATTATTATTAATACTCAAGAAATTACTAAAGATTGAATTTTACCTGTATGTCAAATTACTGTGAAATAAAAGTATAAAAATCTTATTATTCAAATACTTCAAAGTACAAAAAACATTGTTCAAATATTAAAAAATATTTTTAAAGGATTGTACATTGCATAAACTCTAAGAAGAATTTGAGCAGTTTTATTCATGTGGTCAAAAATGTTTTTGAAAAGTCTTGAAGGTCTTGTTGGTTTATTTGTTGTAATTAATACATCTGTGATTTTTAAATTTTTGTTTCAGGCTTGAATTAAAGTATCAACTGCATAAGAAAAATCAGATGTTACATTTAATTTAAATAATGATTCTCTAGAATAGGCTCTAAAACCACTAACTGAGTCTGGAACATTTGTTCATGATAAAGCTCTTACAATAAGGCTTCAAAACCATTGAAAGAATTTTTTTATTAAAGAAAAATGTTTAATTTTAGAAGTTTGCCTATTTCACATAACAATATCTGCTTTTTCTTCTATTATGGGTTGAACTAATTTTGAAATATATTTTCAAGGATATTGATTATCTCAATCTGTATTTACTAAAATATCAGCTCAATTTAAAAGTGCATTATCTATTCATGTTCTAAAGGCATTTCAAAGTCATGAATTTTTTTTGTGCTTTAAAATATAATTAACTCAAAAAGAAGAAGCCACTTCAATTGTTTTATCAGAACTTCCATCATCAATTATTTGAGTTTCAATTTTTGAAATTCATTTTATTTTAGTTGGTAATTCTTCTAAAACAGAAAGTAGAGTTTTCTCTTCATTAAAACAGGGAATTTGTATTATTAATTTCATTTTCAAATTCATTCATAAATAAAACCTAAATCTAACATTTCTTTCTTATTATAAATATTCCTTCAGTCTACTATAATATTTCAATTCATCAAGTTTTTTATTTTATCAAAATCAGGATTTCTAAATTCATCCCATTCTGTTAAAATAATTAAAGCATCAGAATTTTTTATTGCATCATAATTATTAGAACAAAAAGTAATTTTTTTATTATCTCAAAAAATATTTCTCATATTTTCTATTGCAACTGGATCAAAAAGTTTTATTTCAGAAACTCATAATTCTAATAATTTTTTTATAACTTCAATACTTGGTGCATCTCTAATATCATCAGTTTTTGGTTTAAAAGAAAGTCACCATATTGAAATTATTTTATTTTCTAATATATTGTGCTCATCCCCTTTATGAAAGGGGATTATAGGGGAATTTTTAAAAAGTTTTTTTAATTTCTCAACTACTTTTATTTTTTGCAACTCATTTACTTCTTCTGTTGCTTTAATTATTTTAAAATCATAATTAAAATCTTTTCATGTTTCAATTAATGCTTGAACATCTTTTGGAAAACAACTTCATCAATATCCAATTCCAGCATGTAAAAATTGTGCTCAAATTCTAGGATCAAATCCTATTCATTTACTAATATCACTTATGTTTGCTCAAGCTAATTCAGCAAAATTAGCTATTTCATTTATAAAACTAATTTTTGTAGCTAAAAAAGAATTAGCTGCATATTTTATTATTTCAGAAGATTTTATATCTGTAAAAATTAGTGGCTTATTTGTTCTAACAAAAGTTTTATAAATTTTTTCCATTACTTCTTTTGCTTTTTCTGATTCTACTCCACAAACTATTCTATCTGGAACCATAAAATCTTTTATAGCAGCTCATTCTTTTAAAAATTCAGGATTAGAAACTATATCAAAATTAATATTATTACATTCTTTTTTAATAATATTATTACAAATTTCTCAAGTTCAAACTGGGACTGTTGATTTATTTATAAAAACTTTATACTCTGTCATATTTTTTCAAACAGTTTTAGCTACTGCTTTTACATATTTTAAATCAGCTCTATGATTTTCATCTGGAGGAGTTCAAACAGCAGAAAAAATTGCTGTAGCAAAATCTACTCCTACTTTAGCATTTGTAGAAAATTGTAATCTTCAATTTTTATGATTTCTTTTAACTAGTTCTTCTAATCAAGGTTCATAAATAGGAATTATTCATTTTTCTAAATCATCTATTTTCTTTTCATCAACATCTATACACATAACCTCATGTCCAACTTCAGCCAAACATGTTCAAGTTACAAGTCATACATATCATGTTCCAAATATTGTTATTTTCATTTTTTTATTATAAAAAGTTTGTATTTAAAATTTTTACACCTATACTATTATAGATGTAACTATTTTTATAGTTCTATTATCGATGTACCTTCTACAAAATAGAAGGTTGGTTCACCATTAAGGGTGGACTTTTTTATTTTATTAAATCTAATGTTTTATTAATTATTAGATTAAAATTTAATCAAGTTCAGTCATAATAAACCTTATTTTTTTCCTGACTGGACTTAATTAAAAGTCCAGTACAAACATTATTTTTAGATTTCATCAGTACTGAACTTGATTACTTTATCAATTTTAGTTTCATTTTCCTATAAATGTATTTATTTTTTATAAAAATCAATTAATTTTTCAAATTCTATTTCTATTTTCATTTTTTTATTTTTTTTATTTCTCAAATAAAACTTTTAAAATCATTTCTATTTATTATAAAAAATAATATAAACCAAGTTGTTCAAATAATAAATAGTAATCAAAAACTTTTTATTCTTGATAAATCATTAAATAATGGATTTATTAAACAATAAGAAAATAAACCTAATAATCAAAGAAAAATTATATTCTTTGTGAAAAAGCTATAATCAAAATGAGAAAAATATTTTTTTCATAATTTAATTTCTGATAAAATCCAAATTAACAACCAACCAAATCAAGTAGCTAATGCAGCTCACTCAACTCAAATTCATTCAAAATTTATTATTTCTAATCAATTTATTAAAATAATATTTAAAATAAAGTTAAAAAGCAGAGCTATTAAAATTATTTTTAACCTTTCTTTTACTTTTCAAATTCAAGCTAAAATATTAAAATTAATTTGTAATAAAAAATTAAAAGTTAAAAATAATATAGAATATTGTAAAATAATTCAAGATTTTATATAATCTCATCAAAATAATATATAAGCTATTGTTTCAGCAAATACAAAAAATAAAATATTAAAAGCTAGAGCTATTGCTATAAAATTTTTCTGTATTACTTGTTTTACTAAAGCAATTTTTTTATAATCTTTTTGTGCATGAAGTTGTGAAAAAACAGGGAATAACAACCCAAATATTGGTCATATTATCATAAAAGGGATAGTTATTATACTCAAATAAGCAGTATAATATCAAGCAGATTTATTTCATAAAAAATAAATAATCATTTGCATATCCATTTGACTAAGTATTGTAGCTGCTTGTGCTGCTATAAATACTATTATTGCATAATTAAAAACTTTTTTAAATAATTTTCTTGAAAAACTATATTTTATTCAAGATAAATAATTTTTATAATATTTTGTATAGAAAAAATAAATAACAAAAATAATTCAAAAATATAATCAACTCATCCAAGCATAAGAAAAATTAATTACATTTCATAAATCCATATAAATTAATATATAAATAGAAAATAATATAAATAACATTCTTAAAAATTCTGTAATTCTATTATAAAAAGTATTTTGTACTACCATAAAAAAATTATTGAAAACTTGAAAAATATTTATTCATAAAAAATAAAGTGCAAATATTTTTAATATAGAACTTGCTTGTTCAGATTTAAAATAATTTTCAGCTAAAAAATCAGCTCAAAATATTAAAAACAATGATATTATTATTCAAGTAATAACTTGTGTAATAAAGGCATAAGCTATTATAGTTTTTACTTTGGAATAATCTTTTTTTTCTATATATTTTGGTAAAAAATAATTTAGACTTTCAGTCATTCAAAAATCATTAAAACTAGAAAGAAGAGTTATTAAACTTATTATTCAATATAAAAGTCCAACTTCTTCAATAGAAATTTCTCAAGTTATTAATATTTTTATTATATATCAAATAGGAGCAATAATAAAAGAAAAAAGGTACAACCAAAAACCTTTTTTTATGAATTTTTCAGATAATGTAGAATGATTTTCTATCATAAAAGTATAGATATATTAAAAAATAGTTTGCAAAAAATAAATATTGTGATATAGTAATAATACTAAAGTCAATTGAGACTTTTATAGACTCTTTTAAAGAGATTTTTCTAAACAGCAGTAACTTATTTAGTTACTGTTTGTTTTTTTATTCATAAAAATTTAATTATTTTTTTATCTATTTTCTCAATAGATTTTTCTTCCATAAATCATATTTTAAATCAAATTCTTTTTTTTGATATTTGTTTTATTCATGAAATATCTACTATTGAATTTGACTCTAATTTATTTGTATTATTTTTTTCTATAAAAATATTCAAATTTCTATTTATTTTTCATTTATATGTTTTTAATGGAACTATAGTTACATTATTTCAATTATTAAAATAATAATTACTATAAATAATACAAGGTCTATTTTTATTTAACTCACTTCATATATTTCTTCATAAATTCATTAAATAAATTTCTCATTTATTTAACTTTAAATCAATCTTTTTTTCATTAAAATGTAGATTTGCTTTTTCATAAAACCAATCTAAAAAATCAGATATATTTTTTAAGTTTACATCTGTCTTTATTTTATTTAAATATTCTTTTAAGAATTCTATTTTATTTTCTATCATTTATTTATCAACATTATTAAAAATATTAAAATTTTTCAAGAAATTTATTAATTTCATTTTTTCAGGGCAAATTCTTTTTTAAATCTTCAGAAAGGTTTTCAAAAGAATATTCAGAAATTGCAAGAGGATTAGTTTGTCATTTTAAAGCATATTCTATAATTCATTTATTTTTTGATTTACAAATTAATAGTCAAATTGTACTTTTATCATCATCTTGTTTTATTTTATCATCAACTACATTTATATAAAAATTTAATTTTCATATAAATTCAGGTTTAAATTCTCAAATTTTTAATTCAATAATTATATAACATTTTAATTTAGTATGATAAAAAAGCATATCAAGAAAATAATCATTTCATTCAACTTTTATATTATATTGATTTCAAATATATGCAAATCACATTCATAATTCTAAAATAAATTTTTTTAAATTTTGTAATAAATCTGCTTCCAATTCTCTTTCCTTATATTCATCTCACAAACTTAAAAAATCAAATATATAGCTATCTTTTATTGTGTTTTTTATAATTTGTAAATTTTCTTCTTTTAATGTTAAATTAAAATTATTTGTTTTGTTTTCTGATAAAATTCTTTCAAATTCTTGAGATTCAATTTTATTTTGCAAAACTCTTTTACTTAAATGAGTTTTTTTAGAAAGTTTTAAGTAATATTCTATTTGAAAATTATTTTCACATTTTTCTAATATAATTATATTATTTGACCAAGAAATTTCTGCAGCCAATGGTTGCAGTTTTGTGTTTTTTGAATAAAAATCAAAAAATCTAACCATATTCCAGATGTTTCTTTTTGAAAATCATTGAATTCATGGAAAATCTTTTTTTAAATCTTCTGATAAATTCTCCACAATATTTTTTCACCATAAAGATTGAGTAATTTTTTCAGAAATATTTTTTCAAATTTTAAAATAAAGGTTTACAAGTTCTTTATTAACAGTTTTTAAAGTTTCATTTCTTGACTCAAAAATCTCTTTTTTAATTTGTATTAAAAAAGATTTATATTCTACTGTTATTTTTTTATTTTCTATCATTTATTTAATAACTCAAGCTATAATATTTGCTACATTTTTATCAAGTGGACTTGGAATAATATTATCTTCTGTTGGATTTTCTACATAACTAGCTAATGCAATTGCAGCTTCTATTTTGTGTTCTTCTGTTATTTTAACAACTCTATTTTCTAGTGCTCATTTAAAAATTCAAGGAAAAACTAATACATTATTTAGTTGATTAGGGAAGTCTGATCTTCAAGTTGCAATAATTCTTGCTCAAGATGCTTTAGCTATATCAGGCATTATTTCTGGAGTTGGATTTGCCATTGCAAAAATCATAGAATCAGAGTTCATAGTTTTTACCATTTCACTAGTTAAAGCTCAAGCAACTGAAACTCAAACAAAAACATCTGCTCAAATTATAGCATCTTCTAATTTTCCTGAAATATCATTTTTATTAGTAATTTCTAAAATCTTTAATTTTTCAGAATTTAGATTATCTCTTGAATTACTAACTATTCATTTACTATCACAAACTATAATATCTTCAAATCAATATAATTTTAATAATTTAATTATCGCTGTTCCAGCTGCTCAAAGTCAATTTACTACAATTTTAATTTCCTCTCTTGTTTTTCAAGTTATTTTTAAAGAATTAATTAAACCAGCTAAAACAACTATTGCTGTTCAATGTTGGTCATCATGAAAAACTGGAATATTTAATTCTGCTTTTAATCTTTCTTCAATTTCAAAACATCTTGGAGCAGAAAAATCTTCTAAATTAATTCAACCAAAAGTTATAGAGATATCTTTAATAGTTTTAATAATTTCTTCAGTATCTTGTGTGTCTAAAACTATTGGAAAAGCATTTACTCATGCAAATTCTTTGAATAAAGCACATTTTCATTCCATAACAGGAAGTCCAGCTAGTCCTCAAATATTTCATAAACCCAATACTGCACTTCAATCACTAATTACAGCAACAGTATTTCATTTTAATGTATATTTATAAGCATTTTCAGGATCTTTTGCTATTTCTCTACAAGGTTCAGCAACTCAAGGAGTATAAGCCAAACTTAAATCATCTTTTGTGTTTAATTCTAATTTTAGTTCAGTAGATATTTTACCTTTTATTTTTTCATGTAATTTCAAACTTTCTTTAAAATAATCCATATTTTTTTATTATTAATTAAATTTTCTTTTATTTTATGGTTTTTAACGGAATTTCAAACTTTTTCTTTACTTTTGTGTTAAAAACATATTATTATTTTAACTTAACTTAATCTTAAATATAAAAAAATGATTAGCTATTTATTAAAAATTTGGGTTTTATTAATTTTTTCAGCAATAATAATATTTAATTATTATTGAAATAAAGATCATATTGAAAATTTTGATTGATATATGGTATATTCTATTTGGATTTTTATATTTTACTGAATGTACAAATTCTTTCAATTAAATTCATTAAATAATAGAGTTCTTTTTACTCCAATAAAAATATTTTGATACTTTTTTGTACATTTAATTTTGTTGTCTAGTTTGTTTTTTTACTATAATTGAAGTTGATGATGAGAATCTTTTTGAAATTGAATAGCTTTAAGTTTTAAAATATTCTTTTATAGCTTATTACCACTAACTATAACTATTATTTCTATAGCTTTTTGACAATTTTTTCTTAAAAATATATTATATAATTATAAAGAAAGATCATCTAATTATAAGTTAATTACTTGAATTTGAGTTTGAATATTTTTATTTATTTTTTCATTAACTGTTGTTTGAATGATAGGTTTTTATAATATATATTCAGTTCTTTGAATATTAATTATATTTTCTATTATTTGATATAAAGAATTAATAAATTTAATTTCTGGAATATTTAATTATGAAATTAAATGTACAAATCATAATATTTATTCTGAAAGTATATTAAAACAAATTAATCCTAAATTATTATCTACAGAATTTTTCTTTATTATAATTACACTTTTATTAAGTGTTAATTTAATTTCAATATTTAGGCCTTTTCCTATTTGATGGGATGATTTATGAGCTTATATGAATTTTGCACATTTAATGGCTAATGATTGAACTATATGATTTTTAGGTTCAATGATGAGTTGGCAAACATTTACTGGAATAGGTTATATGTTTAATAATCCAACGCTAGCTTTTTTCCTAAATAATGTTTGAGGTTTTGTTTCAGTTATAGTTATTTCTTTAATTATTTCAGAAATATTTAAAAATACTAAAAAAACTTTTATTAATCTTCCACTTTTAGCTTCAATGTTATTTATATCAATGCCAATGATTGTTTTTCAACAAGCAAAAGATATGAAACTTGATGCAGGTTTATTTTTCATAAGTATTATAGCTTTGTATATGCTTTTTGAATTTTATAATGGTTATACCTCACCCCCAGCCCCTCTCCTTAAAGCAGGAGAGGGGAATAATAAGAATTTACTACCAAAAAAAGAAATTATAAAATTATTTTGAGTAATTTGATTATTATTAGGTTTTGCTTTTACAATTAAATTTACAGGTCTTTTACTTATTTCAGCAGTTCTTTGAATATTATTTTTTACTAGACTTTGAATATTAGGTTTTCTTTGATATTTAAGTATTTATTTTGCAATATTCACAGCTTGATGATTGTGGAGTAAAATGAATGTAGTTACAGGTTTTGATGATGAAACTAGAATTAATTTTAGTTTAATCTCTTTAATTGTTTGAATAGCTTTCTTGGTAACAGCTAGAGTTAGAACTAAAAAAAGATTTAGAAGATTTATTCCTAGAATTTGAGCTTTATTTATATGAATATTAATAGCTATTTCTCCTTGGGCAATAAATAATATTAATCAGGCTTGAAAAGTTTGAGTTTCAGAAATATTATCATGAAAATCAGAAAGATTTATAGTAGATTATTCTAAGATTCACTCAGAAGAAAAATTAGAGATTTTAAATAATAAAACTGAATTATCAAGGTGAATTAGTAGTTCTTGAACAACTAGTAATGAAGATTTTTGAAGATACTTTGGTTATGAAAAGGGAATTAATAACTATATTAAATTGCCTTGGAATTTAACAATGCAAAAAAATCAAGGTTGAGAATTTACAGATATTTGATTTATCTTTTTAGCATTATTACCAGCTTTATTATTATTTCTACCTTTTAGGAAAAATTATTATTCACTTTGAGTTTATGCTTTATTATTTTTAGAAATATTATTATTTATAATTCCCTCAACAAATAATATTATTACTGCATTTTTAGCTAGTTTTACACTGCCATTTTGATATATTATAATTTTATTATTATTTCTACTTCCACTTGTTTTTTTAATTCCAACTCTACAAAAAAAGAATTTAGAAAATTTGTTTAAAATAAATTTAATCTTTACAATTTTTTATACATTTTTATGGTCTATTTCAGCTTTCTGAATAGTTTGGTATTGAATTGTTATGTATTTTAATTTTATATTATTAATAATATTCTGAGCCTATTATTTGGGGTCTTATAATTCAGAAGATATTAAAGAAGAAAAACAGATTAGATTTTTTGGAACATTAGTATTTTTTACAATAATTAGTATTTATATATTAATGAGTATTTTTCCACATAGTTTTAGTAATCTAAAAAAAGCAGGATATAAAGAATATAAACAATGAGAAATAACAATAGCAGAAGCTCCATTTCTGTATCATAAAGAGTATTTAAACATATTATTTCACTTAAATATTTCAGAAGATAAAAGAAAAGATTTTATTTTAGATAATATAAAATCAGAAGAATTAAAAGATATTATAAACAATAATATAAAAAATATATCTATAAATTGAAAAATAAATATATCTAAAACTGAAGAATTTTTAAAATATATTATTCAAAGTAAAGAAATTCCAGATAATATAAAAATATCTTCTAAAAACTCTTTACAAAATATATATTCTTGAATTTTAGAACCATATAAATATTATAAAAGTAATGAAATTATTTATAGAATATGAACATTTTTAAAATATAATATTTCAGAAAATAATAAGAGATTATATGAGGATTCTTTAGTTACACAATTTAATAAATACTTTTATAATAAAAGTCCTGATATTACAATTAATAGAATGAAAGATTTGTGACTTAAATATTTATTAGTAGACTTGAATGCTGCAACAATAGATCAAGATCCAAGGCATAACTTAACTAAAAGATATGAAAATTTATTAAAAACATTTACTTCTGATAAAATTGAATTAATAGAAACGGATAGTATTTGTTTAAAAATGTGAATTGAAAATTATAAAAAACAAAAAGATATCAATGTTTTTATTGCTTTAGCTTGAGTTAATTATGATTCATATAATGAAAAATGAGAGAGGTACTGAAGGAATGATAAAAAAATAGAGTGTTATAAAAAAGTTATAGATTTATTTAATCTAAATAAAATAGATTGAAATAATTATAATTATTTATTACATTTAAAACCATACTTAGATAAGCTAGATACAGAAAATGAAAAAATAAATTTGTTATATAAAAATTTTAATTATAGTTGAAAAGTTTTATTTAAAATAAAATAAACTTATTAAAAAGAGCAAAAGCTCTTTTTTTAATTTAAAAAATTTAGACAAGAAAAAAGATGAGGATATTTGGGTAAATATTGATCTCATCTGTTTAGTATCTTATTATCACTTGCCTAGACAGTATAATATTTTATATTTGTCTAAGGGATAATTAGAATATGTTTTGTAAAAATTAACCTATTATTTTTACTATGAATAAATTTAATTATTCAATATTTTTACCTCTCTTGGGTGGTTTTGATATGAAGCTATTCACCATTCTTCTTTATTTTTATTTTTGGAATATTATTATTTAATATTCTTTTTTTGTTTTTTTTGGTAAAATAATTGAAGCATGTATTGGTTATTATATTTATTATTTAGTTTATTAACTATTTTAATAAACTAAATAATAAATATAATAATTACAAAATCTTCTTTACCTTTTTATTTTTATTTTTGCATTTAAGATAAATCTTAAAATAAGGATTTTGGCTAGGAGATATTACTAGGTTTACGTAAATTCCATCTCGAGAAGTAAAAATATTTTAAAGAACAAATCAATTAAAGTTTTTAACTTCTTCAACTAATTTATATAACTATTATAACATAGTTACTGGATACTTCCAAAAATATTTCATACTTTTTTTAATTTTAATTTTAATATTTTATTTTTTGCTTCAAAATAGCTTAAAACAAGACTATATTTTAATTATTAATTTATAATATAGTTTTTATTATAGAGTATAATAGAAAAAACTTTTTATGTTTATTTATGTGTAATATAACTTGTGTTTCAAAAAATAGTACAAAGTTTTATAGAATTTTATTTTTGTTAAAAGTTTGTTAAAAAATAAATTAATTTTTTTATTGCTATATATTTCTTTTTGACAATATAAAAATATACTATTTGAGTATATTAAAAAATAATTTAATTAGTTATGAATGAAAGAATAAGAAAAATAGAAGAAATTTTATTAAGAATGTCTGAAAGAACAGATAAATTAGAGTTTGAAAATGAAAAGAGAGCTGTAGAAAATGAAAAGAGTTTTAAGAAAATGAAAGTAGAAAATGAAAAGAGAGCTGTTGAAAGAGAAAAAGATATGAAGGAGCTAAGAGATATTATGAAAAAAATGTGAAAAAGATTAGATTGAATGTGATATACAGAGTGACAAATAAGTGAAGAAATGTTCTCAGAAAATTTTGAAATGATATTAAATGAATGATGAGAAGAAATATGAAAAGTTTTAACTAATAAAATTA
>JAUZRO010000265.1 GCA_030950465.1 Candidatus Altimarinota bacterium
TTTAATATTTATATAAATATTAAGGGGGTAGAAATTTCTAATAATATGAAAAAATGAAATATTTTTTGTGATGATATTTTAAAATTTTCAAGGTGAGTAGAATTTTGATTTAAAAGCTCAAATGTATTTTCAGAAAGAAAAAATGAATTATATCCTATTATTAATTGAGGTAATATAACAAGATATAAAATTAATTTTGATAAAAAATATGTAAATTATGATGAAAATAATTTTAAAATTTATAAACAAAAAGAAATTTATATTAATGAAAAAATATTAGTTAGAAGAATAGCTACTTCAATTATTTCATGTTATGATGATTTATGATATTTTAATGTTTGTGATGTTTATAATTTACAATTAAAAGAAAATATAAATAACTATAATCTTAAATATATTTTTTGTGTATTAAATAGTAGATTATTGTCTTTTTATTATGATGTAAGATTTAAATCTGTTAAAAAGTTATTTCCAAAAATTCCTATTCAAAATTTAAAAAAACTTCCAATAAAAAATATCCCTATTTCAGAGCAAAAACCATTCATAGAAAAGGCTGATTTTATGCTTGATAAAAACAAAACTCTACAAGAAAAAGTAAATAAATTCTTAAAAAGATTAAATGAAAATTTTGAAATTGAAAAAATGTCTAATAAAATAAAAAGTTTTTATAACCTTGAATTTTGAGATTTTGTGAAAGAATTAAAAAAGAAAAAAGTTGTTTTGAGTTTGAAAGACCAAGATGATTGGGAAGAATATTTTTTGGATTATAAAAAAGAAATTTTGGAGCTGAAAAGTGAAATTGATAAATGTGATGGGGAAATTGATGAAATGGTTTTTGAATTGTATGGGCTTGATGAGGAGGAGAGAAGTATGGTTTTAGATGTTAAATAAAAAAGTATGGAAAAAAAAGATTTTAAATTAATTTTAGATTTACCATTTTGAAATGATTTTACAAAAACTTGAATAATATTTACTAAATTTTTACCAAGAAGAGAAGAATCTATAGAAATAAATAAAAAGGATTTTAATATCTTTATATATTTTAGTTATGAGAGAAAACATTTACAACATGTATTTAATGATTTTATAGAAAATCAAGAAGAAATTAAAAAACATTTATATATAAAGACTAATTCACTTATTGTAGAATTTAATACAAAAATTGATAAAGAACTATATAATTTTTTATGAGATAAAAATTTAAATGATGAAACAAAAAAGTTTTCTGAGAATATTATAGAGATTTATTTAGGTATTTATAATAGTATATTTGATTATATAAGGAATGAAAAAAAACAATATTGGTTAGATGAAATTAAATTTGATAAAGAAACATTATCACAATTTTTTAAAAAAAATAATGCTATATGGTTTTATAATAATAAAAAAACAAATTTTTATTTTAAAAATGATGATATTAAACTTATATGATATATTAATAATAATAAATATATAGAAGAAAAGGATTGGGGAAGTTTAAATACTTTTTTATTAAAAGATGAAAAAACAAATCTTGAAGATTTATTTATTGCTAATTCTTTAATATATATACAAGATTCTAATTTTAGGGTTGCAATATTAGAAGTAGTCATTGCATTGGAATATTTCTTTAAAAGTAATGGGTATAACAATATTAAACATTTTTTAACTGAAGATAATTTTAATCATATAAAAAATATATTTAAGAGTAGTTTTAGTTATTGAATAGAATATTTTTCTATACATAATAATATAAAAGATATAGATATTAACTTTCTTCTTATTAAAGATTTAATAAGAGAAAGAAATAATATTATGCATAATTGAAAGAATGACTTAGCTAATATTAATTCAGAAAAAATGGTTATTAATGCTATTAATTTAATATATATATTAAGAAAATAAATTTAAAACCTTTTAATATATCATAATCCTCTAATAAATCAACAGAATGTCTTTAGCTTTCTGTTTGACCAGTTGGAGAATTATTGATATTGTTTGACCATTTGGAGAAAAACAAACCAGTTACAAAACTAGCTTTCTGTTTCACCAATTTACACAAAAATAATCAATTCAAAAAATCAGGGCAACCACAAGGGATTGCCCCTACAGGTTTTGTAAAAAATATTATTTTACTTTATATGATTTTTATGATAATATAATTTTAATATTAGAAATTAATAATTACTTATGAGTGTATCAATAAACTATTCAGAAACAATTATAGAAGATTTAGAAGATTTTTATGAATTATATAGTGAATTATTATTAAAAAATAAAGAATTATTTAATGAAAAATTAATAAATATTTTAAATTATAAAGATAATTTAATAAAAAAAGATTTTTGACTTGTAGCTGGAAATAAACAATTTATAGAATTAGTAAAAAAAGATAATATTTTATCTGTTGAAAAAATTATTGCAAGATGATATTGAAAAGAGGTTATGTTTTTAATTTTAAATTATGCAATACAAAATAATATTGATTTAATAAAACTAAAAGCTCAGCCATTATTATTAGAAAAAGATGAAAATTTTAATGAAAGATTAAAATATTTATATGATTTTTATGGTTATTTTTGATTTTTAAAAATAGGTTTAAATTGAGATATGCAAGTAGATTTTAATTCATATAATAAAGAAACATTACAAATTTTATATAATAGATTATTATTATTTATTTTAGAAAAACAAACCATATAAACCCCGGTGTTAAGTTCCTAATATTTAGAACTCAACCCCGGGGTTATTTTTTTAGAATCATTATTTTTTTAGAATTATTGGCTCTTCCTTAAATCAATTAGGTAGAATATCTATTTTACACTCACTTCAAAATCTCAAATACTTAAATAAATCATAGTCTTAAAATTCTCAAAATTTCTAAATCATCTAGCTCTTCTTTTAATTGTTTGAATAATAGAATTTAATCATTCAACTAATCCACTATTTATTTTTAACTCTATATAATTCATTAAGCCTGACCAGTGAGCCTTAACCGTCTTCACAACTTTCATCATAGGTTCAATTCCTGTTCACATAACCCATTCA
>JAUZRO010000266.1 GCA_030950465.1 Candidatus Altimarinota bacterium
TATTATTATATCTGTAATTGTAAAAAAAGATAATTCGTACTATTTTTTATACCTCCTATAAAAGATTAAAAAATATAATTTAATATTGTATTTTAAAGAAAAGAATATATAATAATATTATAAGCTAATAATATTGATGTAGATTATCATTTTATAAGGCTATGATTTTAAAAGATTAAATTTTCCAACTTAGAATCTTTATAAAATTCTAAAGAAAATTAGTAGACTTTACTACTTTTCTTTTAAAGTGACTTTTAGTGAAATCCTAGAAATTAAAGAGGGGGCTATATTTTATCAAATCTACAGATAATAGTCCCTATTTATGATTAAATAGCTTAATGTAAAGCAAGCAGTCTCCAAAACTGTTAGATTTAGGTTCAAGTCCTAATTTTATTACCATAATTAAACAATTACAAAAAAATGAAAAAGATAATACTGATTTCTTTTGAATTTAAAGTTAATTCTAATAACTTATCCAAAGAGAAAATAAGAAAGATTAATACTTTATTTATTCTTTCCTAAAGGTCTACTATTATTAGAAAAATAATTGTATCTTTTTAATAATAAAAATAATAGTAAAATTAAATTATATAAAGGAGTGTAGCTCATTTGGTTAGAGCAGTTCGCTCATAACGAATTGGTAGAGGGTTCAAATCCCTCCATTCCTACCATTTTAAATAATTAATAAAAAACCTATGTCTGTTTGAAGAAAAAGCTAAATTAAAATAAGTTTTTGTTGTAAAGAAAAGTAAAATACTTAAAAGATATTTTACTTTTTTTATTGTATTTGTAAGAAAAAAATATAAAATAATAATACTTAATTTAAAAGATTTTAAAAAATAATAAAAAAACTATGGAAATGAAAAAATTATATAATCATTTTGAAGAAAAATGATTATATATACAATTAATTAGTATATTAAAAAAAACAAGATCAACTTTCTATGATAAATGTTATAAGGATGGCATTGATAATTATAATGAAGCTTGAATTAAAATAAATCTTGTTTCTATGGCAAAAAAAGTAAAAGCTTTTTCAAGAGAAATGACTGATGAAATGTTTGAAGAAATTGAAAAATATGTTTTTAATGAAAATTGAAAAATTAATTATAATAATTTAAAAGATTTTTTTGATGAAATAGATGTTGAAAAAATACTTACTAAAGAAATTGAAAAAGTAGAAAAATGAATTGATTTTGACAAAATGAATTGATATACTACTTCTGATAAAATTCAAAAAGTTTTTACTGAAAATGAAAAAATTGATTTAAAGATAAGCATTATAAAAGAAAATGAAGAAGCTCTTTTATTACAAAGTAAAGAATATATTGAACTAAAGAGTGA
>JAUZRO010000267.1 GCA_030950465.1 Candidatus Altimarinota bacterium
TATTTATATTTATATTTTTATATTTTTGTATTTAATAGCTCTTTTATATCTGGTAAGATATTATCTAATAATATAGATTGCTCTAATAAAAGTTCCTCTTCTATCTTTTTAATTTTTTCTGCTAATAGTTCAAAACTAGCTAGTATTTTATGTTTTTTTTCATCATTTAGAATATTAAAAATCTGATTAATTTCATATTGATCTTTTTCAGAAATTTCATATTTTTCAAATAATGATTTTAATAATGTATTCATTTATCCTTTATTACTATATAATAATATCATACTTATTATAATAATAAAGAAATATATGCAAATTTTTTATTTTTATTTATTGACTTTTTTTGTTTTTATAACTTTTTATACTAATTTCCTAAAACTGATAAGACTTCTTCTAAACTAGTTTCTCATAAAACCACTTTTAATAAAGCATCTTCTTTAATTGGCACCATTCAATCTCAAATTGCTTGAAGTTCTAATTGTGTTCTACTAGCATTTTTTAATAATAAGTGTTCTAATTTATCTGTCATATCCAATACTTCATATAACCCTATTCTTCCAGAATATCAAGTATTATTACATTTTTTACAACCACCTTCTTGAGCTTTGTAAAGTTTTAAGTTATCTTTTTTCTTCATATATTTTCATACATTTCATAGAATATATTTTTCAATTCTTGGAAAAGCCATATAAGATTCTCTACAATGTAGACATAACTTTCTTACCAATCTTTGAGAAATTATACTTTTCAATGATGAAGAAATAAGTAATGGGTCTATTCATAAATTTACTAATCTTTGAATAGTGTGAGTTGCTGAATTTGTATGTAGAGTTGAAAACACTATATGTCCTGTAATTGAAGCCTCAACCGCTAATTTAGCTGTTTCTTCATCTCTTATTTCCCCAACCATAATAATATCTGGATCTTGTCTTAAAAGACTTCTTAATCAATCAGCAAAACTAAATCAAATTACAGGTTGAATTTGAGTATGATTCACTCATTTAATTCTATATTCTACTGGGTCTTCAAGTGTAGAAATATTTTTTTCTTCTGCATTAAATTGACTTAACATTGAAAATAAAGTTGTAGATTTACCTGAACCTGTTGGTCAAACAGCTAAAATCATTCCATTATTATTTTTTAAATGTTCTTTTATTCTAACCATATTATAAGGCATAATACCTAAATCTTTTAATTTTGGTGGATTTTCATCTTTTTTTAATAATCTAATTACACATTTTTCTCAATAAATATTTGGAATAACAGAAACTCTCATATCAATACTCTTTCAACCAAACATTTTATAATTAATTTTTCAATCTTGTGGATGCCTATGTTCATCAATTCTAAGATAAGACAATATTTTTATTCTAGCTAAAATTGCTTCTTTTTCAGCTAAACTAAATTCTTTATATTTTATAAAATATCAATCTACTCTAAATCTTACTCTTAAATCTTTTTCTCTAGGCTCTATATGAATATCAGAAGCTTTTTTCATCATTGCATTAAGAAAAATATCATTAACTGTACCAATAGTTTTATCATCATCTCATTGAATTCAATACTTCCCCAAGCTCATATCAGAAGCACTATGTTTATTTTTTTCATTTTTAACCTCAAATAAATCCTCTACTTTTTTAGAATTAGTAGAAGAATTAATTATTTTATCCTTAGATGATTTTATAAAATTTGATAATGACATAATATTTTATTAATATTTTTAACTAATAATATAGTAACATAAATATAAGTATAAATCTAAATAAGTCTTTAATTAACACACTAAAAACTTTGACAAAATAAAAAAATATTTTCTTTGGAAAATATTTTTTTATAAATGTTTTTCTAAATCCATAATATTAATATGTTTTATTCATTCACTAATTCAAAAATCTATATCATCAAAACTTACAACATATTTTTCCCAATTATCTGATACTTCTTTCAAACTTCAATATTCTCTTTTTATAGTATCCTCACTTCAAAGTAAATAACAAACTTGAAAATATTTTGTAATTCAATTTTTTGTTGCAATAAAATCAATTTCTTTTCCTGATTTTAACCTTCAAATTTTTATTTCATATCTTTTCCTTTTTAATTCTAAATAAACATAATTTTCTAATAAATTTCAAATATCTCTTCAAAAATTAAATCAAACCAATGAGTTTCTAATTCATAAATCTCAAACATAATATTTATTATAGATTTCAAAATATCTTTTTGTTATAGGATCTTCTGCTTTAACTAAATCTAATAAAAATACTTTTAATCAATATCATAAGTAATTTAAAACTGTTTCTGTAGAAATTTTAACTCTTTGTGATTTTAGATAATCACTAATTTTTTTTGCTGAAAATATATGTCAAATATTTGAAAAAATATATTTATATAAACTTTCAAAAAAATCTATATTCCTCAATCAAAATGATCTTACTATATCTTTTAATAATATTGTAGAATAGATAGATGAAAGATAATTAAAGATAACTTTTTCATCTTCTTTCATATTAAATATTCAAGGTAATCCTCAATATTTCAAATAATCTATAAAAGTTGATTTTAAATTTTCTTTTTTTCAAAATAGTAAATATTCTGAAAAACTCAATGGAAAAATTTCAAATTCTATATACCTTCCTGTTAACAGTGTTGCTAATTCACTAGATAATAAATTTGAATTACTTCAAGTAATAAAAATCTCTGAATTATTTCAATATTCTAATAATACTGAATTTATAAACTTTTCCCAACCTTTTATATCTTGTATTTCATCAATTCAAATAAAAATTTTTTTATTTAAATTTGCTTTATTTAAAAATAATTCAAATTCTTTTTGTAAGTCTTTATAATCTATAATAAAATCAAATTTTAAACTTTCTTTATTTATATAAAAAATATTACCTTTTTCTATATATTTACCTTTAAATAATTTTTGAATAATTTTTTGTAAAATATAACTTTTTCAAACTCTTCTCATTCAAGTAATAACCTTTATTACTGGTGAATCAAAATAATCTGATATTTCATCTAAATATGCTTTTCTCAAAATTATTTTACTTTCAAGTATTTCATTTATCATAATAATTAATGTTTATTTTAAATAATTACAATAAGTATAATGTATATCTGAAATAAATCAAATCTTAATACATATTTAAGTTATACCTTACAAATAAAACCTCTACTTTTTTATTAGTAGAAGACTTGTTTATTTTATTTTTAGAGGATGCTATAAAAGTTTTTAATGACATAATATTTTATTAATATTTTTAACTAAGGGAATAAGTTATAAAAAAAGTCTCATTTAAACTCGACAGGAAGAAAAAAATGAGTATAATTGTTTGTAATAATAATTAATACTATAAACAATGAAATTAGATAAACAATTAATAAATATTTTAAAAAGTTGAGCT
>JAUZRO010000268.1 GCA_030950465.1 Candidatus Altimarinota bacterium
TAGATATTATTTCAAATAAATTTATTTGGGATGAAAATTGATTTGCAATTTGATATGAAAAACCAGTTATTCATGTTTTTAACAAAGATGAAACAGTTTTAAAAAACTTTCCAGAAATTCATGATAAAATAGAAAAAAGAAAAAATGTAATTTTGCTTGGAGATAGTTTGTGAGACCCGCATATGGTTGATTGATTTGAATATAAAAATTTAATAAAAATTTGATTTTTAAATGAAAAAGAAAGTGCATTATTAGAAAATTATAAAGAAAAATATGATTTAATAATTACTGGAGATTGAGATTTTAGTGTGATTAATGAAATTATGGAGAGTATAAAATAAAAAATAATCTAGTAAAATACTAAATTATTTTTGACTTCTACTATATAAAAAGTTTATTCTATTATAATTATTTCTCATTTGATAATAAGAATTAATTATTTTTTCATCAATATCTACATATTTTGGATTTTCTATTTTAATTTCTAGATATTGAAATAATTTAGTAGTTTGATAAATAAATTTTTCATGATTAATAATTATTCATTTTGTTGTGTAGTAGTCTATATCTCAAGCTTTATATTTTTTATAAAATCCTTGAGTTAAAATTTTATTAACTTTTCTAAAATAATCATATTTTTCTTGTAATTCTTTATTTTTAAAAGTTTTTTCAGGTAATGTAGAAAGTATAAATTCTATTTGTTCAACTCAAAACTTTATATTTAGTATTTTATCAATTTCTCATCTATTTCAAGCATTTGTTAATCAAATACTTGAAAAAAATGTAGTTATAACTATACTAGACAAAATTAAATATTTTATTGTGTTTCTCATAATTATATTGTGATTAATTTGTTAAAGTAAAATATTTATACATATTATTTTTTAAAAGTCAAATAATTTATGAGTAATAATTTTTATGAAACATTATGAGTTGATAAATAAGCTGAATCTGCTGATATAAAAAAAGCATATAGAAAAAAAGCTATGCAATATCATCCTGATAAAAATAAATGAGATAAAACAGCAGAATCTAAATTTAAAGAAGTAAATGAAGCTTATCAAACATTATCTGATTCTAAAAAAAGGGAACAGTATGATATGTTTGGTTCAGCAGGATGAGCAACTTGAAATCCATTTTGAGGTTGAGCAGGGTGAGGTTTTGAAGATATGTTTAGTTGAATGTGATGAAATAGGTGAAGAGGTCAAAGCTCTAGTTTTAATATGGAAGATTTATTCTGAAATATGTGAGGGCAACAGCAGAGAAGAGAAGAACCAAAAAAAGAACCAATTAGTTTAGATTTTGAAAAAACTTATGAAGTTCCAATTTTTGATTTAATTTTATGATGTTCTATCGAAGTTAGAGGAGTTTATGGACAAACTAAAAATATTAAAATTCCTAAATGAACAAAACCTTGAACTAAAATGAGAGTTAAAGAATTTTGAAAAAGTGAATGAACTAAAAAATGAAACTTACTTATTACTATTGATGCTAAAATGCCAAAATCAATTTCAGAAGTTGACATGATGATGTTAGAAAGAATTAGAGAGTGAGTTGGGTATTAAAGATAAAGGGCTAAAGCCCTCTGTTGAAAAGAAAAGAGTATTTAATATTTACTCACAATATTTTTTAATTCAAGTTCTAAATTTTCATTAATTCAAGTTAACCTTAAAATATTAGTTATATTATTTTTATTAATAAAATTTAATATTTTTTTTATTGTTATATTTTTATTTTCAGTATCTAATAATCATAGAATATTTATAATTTTTAGTTGAGATAAAATAAGTTTTGAAGATGTTATTTTTTCACTGTTTTGTAATTCACAATATTTTATAATTTCTTTTAATGTATTATAAATTTCTATATTTACTAATTTTTCAGGAAGTTTTGAATGTACTATATTT
>JAUZRO010000269.1 GCA_030950465.1 Candidatus Altimarinota bacterium
AAATTAAGTTCTACCTAATTGATTTAAGGAAGAGCCGAATTATTATTATGTTTTTTTACCCTAATTTTTTAACCATATAAAATCATTCTACACTATATCATCTTTTTTCATAATATTGTTTTACTCATTCTCCAGCAATTACAGCTATTTTTTTGTAACCAGCTTCTATACTTAACTTTTCAGCTTCTTCTATTAATCTTTTTCAAAAACCTACATGTTGTCAGAATTTTCAACCTTTTTCTCAAATACTTAATTGATCTCAAAAAGTATGAATTTCTCTAATTATACTTGCTCATTTTAATTCTGGAAGAAAAGTATGTATTTCTTCTAAAGTTTTAGAATATGGATAATTATGAAAATCTGGAATTAATGCTGATTCTATAGATTTAGATTCAACAATCTTTTTAGTAGTATCAGAATTATTAGTACTTGGCAACCTTAATCTAAGTAGAGAAAAAATTGTTCTATCTTCTTCATCTTCAAAAGTTAAAAAGTTTTCTTCTCAATCTGAAGCTGAATATTTATAATTATGCATTATAGCTTTTGTTGGATCATTTTTTTTATTTTTTAATTCTCTGTTTCTAATATCCATTACTTTTATTCATTCTTTTTCTAATGTTGCTTCAACTATTTGTCTAAGGTTTGCAATAATTGAACCTTCTAAAATTTCAGTTGCAGGAATATCTCTGTAAGTTCTATTTAATCTTACATATTCAGGAATCATTGCCTCTAAATCTGCTGTTAAATTTATTAAAGTTTCATCATCATAAGCTGTAAATCATCAATCTTTCCAAATTTGAGTAAGTTCAGATTTATCAGTTACCATCATTGGATAGATTTTTAATTCATCTGGTCTGTAAAGTTGATTATCAAAAATTTCTTTCATTGATTTTCTATCCATATCTGGATTAGTTCAAATAAGGTTTGGCATCATATGAGCAACTACTTTGAATCCAGCATCTTTAAGCATTTTTGTAGCTAATATACTTTCTTTATTTCAATGTCATCTTTTGTTTAAATGATTTATTTCATCATCAGTTGTTTGGTATCCAATCTCTACTCTTGTTACTCAAAATCTTCTTAAATCATAAATTTCTTTTGAAGTTATCCAATCTGGTCTTGTTTCAATTGCCATTCAAATTACTCTTAATCTAGAAGTTTCATTAAGTTTTTTTGCTTCTTCTAAAGTTTTTGATCTATGAGCTTTATAACCCTCTTTTATTTTAAATGCAGCAAATCTATCAGAACTTAAATCAGTTTTTTCTATATGTTTTTTCATTTCATCATAAGAATTGAAAGCATCATAAATTTCTCTTATAAATTTTTCTTTATATTTTGCAGGGTAAAAACTCCAAGTTCAACCAATTATTCTAATATCATTTTTTTCAATTTTATGACCTGTAACTTCCAAAGCTCTAAGTCTATTATGAATTTGCATAATGGGATCAAATTTATTCAATTCTGCTCTCATTACAGCAGGCTCATTTGGAATATATGATTTTGGTAAACCTTCAAAAGTAGGGCAGTATACACATTTAGCAGGACAAGGAAATTCTTCAGTAAGTAGGGAAATAACAGTTATTCATGATAAACTTCTTACTCATCTTTTTCTTAATATTTTTTGAAACACAAAATTCTCCTCTATAGTTCATTTCTCTACAAGTTCATTATATCTTTCAATTAATTCTATTGATTGAAAAGGTTTATCTATTTTATATTTTCAATAAATTTTATTTTTTATTTTATGAAAATCATCTTTTGAAAATTCAGGTTTCTTTTTTAATCATTCTAAACCAGCTAAAACTAACTCATTAATTATATCTGATTTTCAATCAAATTGAGTTTTTTTATCTATTATTTTTCACATATTTTTTATTTTTATTAATTATTTTTTTATTTAAAAAGTTTTGACATATTATCATATTATGATAGTATGTAGACACTTAAGTATGTATTAAGGGTAGGTCGCTGGTTAGTGGAGAGTGTAGCGTATGCGCACTCTGTGAAACTAGGGGAGCACTATCCTTTTTTTATTGTGTAATTTTTATAAAACTAATCTCTCAATTAACACAATATTCTTCAAAAGTTCTATGACTTTCTTGATTTCAAGAAATATATTTTTCTCTTAATATTCCAGCAACAAAGTCAGCAAATTTAATTCAAGAGTTAGTTTTTGAATTTCAAAATATAAAAGTAAATCATTTATGACTTCAAAT
Organism: Candidatus Altimarinota bacterium; assembly: GCA_030950465.1. GTDB lineage: Bacteria > Patescibacteriota > Gracilibacteria > BD1-5 > UBA6164 > CALLPO01. The sequence goes on from JAUZRO010000269.1 coordinate 2,217, forward strand.
ATTGATTAAATTATTATCACTATTCAATAGTGATTTTATTTTCTCTTTTTTATAATTTAATTTTATATTATCAGCAATTATTTTTAATTTTAGTATAATTTAGAGTATGTTCAATTAATACTTTTAAACTTGTATAATAGTTTTATTTAATTATTAATTTAAAATATTATATTAATAAAAAGTCAAATTACAAAAAAAACTTATGATAAAATCATAAGTTTTTTAAATATTACCCCCTTAATTTATATATTTTCTACTTAATCTCCTATATAGCCCTCTCACACTTTTATTTACAAGTAAAAGATGTTGCTGTATTAAATTTTTTTTCTCATGTCCAGTAGTTCCAACTTCCTTCATATAGGAAATATATATAAGTTTGTTCACTACTAGAATTAACACTATACAAAGAGCTATATCAAAGGTCTTTACAGGCTCTATTTAAATTAGCCGGAGTATTTTGAATATAGTGATTTCATTTTCATCAAACATTAACTTTAGTAAATGTTTTAGTTTATGGACAAGCTTCATATGAATAATTTGTCTCTTTTGATATACAGATATTACCTCAATCATTTTCTAAATTTTTATAAACCTTTCAATTAGAACCACATCAATTAAGTGCTTGAAATACAGTTTTTCAATTATTACTTATAATTTTTCAATCTTTACACTAAGCATTATAATACTCTTTAATACATTTATTTCATTCTTTTTTATATCAATCTTTACATATCCAATTACAATGAATCATTTTAGTTCATTTATTTACATAATTCCAATAGGGTTTTATATAAGAATAACTAGCATGAGTTCATGTTCATTCATAGTACCAATCAACTCAACTAAAAATTCATTCTCAAATAGGTTTAATTCAAGAGCATTGTATTTTTTTTAATTCCACACATCAATTTCAAGATTTTTTTCAAGTACTACTACAAGTCCAAGAGCAAACTTGAGAACTTTTAAATTCATCTATATTTACATATGTCCAAGTAGTATATTTACTTCAAACAGGAAATTCTGTTTTAGATTTTCTAACATAATTACTTTGGTAAGGAAAATTTCAATAACAATTTGAATAATTAACAACTGTACTTCAATCATCTTTTTTACATGATAATTTATCATATCCTTTAATAGTTTTCCAATTTGGAGAAATTTGCCAAGCTCACCTTCTTGAATTTTCTGAGTCAATAATCATTCATAAACTAGAACAATAATCTCTTGCTTCGGAATCTGTAAAATTTTTATCAATTACTTCTGAAACACAAGAATTTCATTCTTTTTTATATCATTCCTCACATTTCCAAGTACAATAATATTCTGAAGTTATATCTTTGTTATAAACCCATTCAGTATAGTTTCAATTTTGTTCATTTTTTGAAAGAAATATTCATTCTCAAGTTGGTGCTTCTCAATTACATAATTTTTCAGTAGAATCTTCTGGATTAGTTGGTAAATCTTCTATTTTAGTACAAACTCCATTATATATTTTTCAATCTATATATTCATAAGTATCCTTATATCAATATTCTAAACATTGTCATTGATTTCAGTCACAAGGATATGTTACACATACTGTTGATTTTATACATCACCATTCTGTTCAAGTTTTATTTCTAATTTTACAAGACTTTAAATCATTTATATTTTCATCATTTCCACATTCTCAATCAGAGATAATAACAGCTCAAACTGACTTAGCATTACAAGAGTTTGAATAAGTTTTCTTTTTACCATTTTTTTTAGCACAAACAGGAGCATATTCTGTTGTACAAATAGGTGGTTTTTTATAACTTAAACATTTAGGTGCATCATTTTGTATACAAGCTTTTTGTGTACAAAGTCAAATCTTTCAATTCAATACACTACATTCATTACATCAATCATACCATTTTGTACAAGTTAATGGTATTTTTTCTTCACAATTTCATTCTAATTCACAAAGAAAATCTTTTAATCAGTCTTCATTAGTATTATTTTCAATTTCTTTTTTTAATATAGAAATTTCATTATTAACTTCAAAAATAATATATTTAATAAGATTTTGAATAAGTTTATTATTTTTATACTTGTCTGATTCTAATAATCTATTTAGTTTTTTATTAAACCTTATTAATTTTTTTAATGAATCTTCTAAACTACCATCTCATTTAAGTTTTTTTATAAGAATCTTTATTTTTTCTCAAAAAAGCTTTTCTATAGTATACTCTTTTCATTTAAAAGTGAATTTATAGCTTCAATATGGGTTATCAATACTATAATCATTACTTGTTGAACGATTAGTTGAATTTGTATTTTCAGTACATCATTCTCATTCTTCACAAATATTATATTGATATTTTCAATTAGAAGAATAACATTCTGACCTTTCATATTTACTATAGTCAGGGTCTTGATTAGAACTATTTTTTTCTAATACTTCATTACATTCAGATAATGTATTATATGGTCATACAGTGCTAGCAGCAGATGCATAATTTATAATATTAGCTAAAACTAATATTATAAAAATAACTAAAATTTTTTTCATAATTTGTAAAAAATAATTTATAAAATATATTTACTACAAAATTATATATATATTTGATAAAAAACAAGACTTTTTTAATAAAAAATACTTGAAATTATTTTCAAGTATTTTTATCGGAGTATATTATTATACTTCTATATTGCATCTTTTTCCATTTTCTCATCCACTCACTAGTAGGGTATGTATGCTCTCATGTAAATGTATCCCATACAATTATATCAGTTGGATTATTAACTGTTCATTTATATCATAATATATAAAATGCATGTTCTCAGTTTAATCAATTATATTTAATTACATTTCAGTTTTTATCTTTATATTCCCAAGAAATTATTCTATCATCATTCCAAGAGGGTTTTCAAGCATAATAACATTCATGTTCTTTTCAAGAATAAAATTCTGGATTAGTACAAATATCTCACCATAATTGAATCATATTTCATTTTTTGAATTCTTGTAAAAGTAATTCTAAATGATCTTTTTCATTAAAAGTATCAGTATAATCATACTTATTAATTACTTGTGTTTTAAATCAATAAGAATTAAAAATTTTTTCTATTGGTTTTTCTAAAACTCAATATCCTGTCATTTTTCTTTGTCTAGCTGTTTTTCAATCAGGTAATTTATCAATATATCATACAAAACCTTCTTCTGGGTTTCACCAAGAAAGATTTTCATTTTTATATTTAGGGAGTGTATTATATTCAGATTTTTCTAATTTATTTAACAAAATATCTTCTGATATTTTTTCTCATTTTAAATATGAAAGTATATCTGAAGCAGCAGAAATTTCACAACTTAATGCTCTTTTTTGAATAGTTTTATTTTTAATAAAATTACTTTTATTAAATCAATTTGGGATGCAGATGTTTTTATTATTAATTTTCTCATAAAAGAAATATTTTTGTATATTATTTTCTTTAATTACAGAATTTACTTGATTTATATAAATAAATATAGTTATTAATATGATAAATATTTGTATACTAATTTTCACAATAAGTTTTTTTAAATTTTAATTTGATATAAGTTGGCTGAACCTTATAGATTTTTTGATAAAAGTCCATCTTTTTTGGATCCTTTCGTGATAGCAGGAAAAATCTAGAAAAAATAATAGCTATAAATTATATTATAATGCTATTAAAACATATAAAAAAGAGAAGAAAAGTTTTAAATAAACTTTTTTCTCTTTTTTTGTTGATTTTTAATGTAGATTTTTGGTAAAATTAAGGTGACAAAACTTTAATAAATAATCACAAATCTATGTATAGTTTACCGTATTTTAAGAAAATATTAAATTTAAATTGGAGAAAATCAAAAATTATGTGAATTTATGAAAAGAATAATAATTTAGTTTTTCAAATTAGATGAAAATATAATAATACAGATTGTATTAATTGTTGATTGAAAACATCAAAAAGAAAAGATAAAAAGTTACATAAACAAAAAACTTTAGTTAAGCATATGCCCTTTTGATGAGATAAAGTGATTGAATTAGAACTTCATAAAAGGCACTTTAAATGTGAAAATTGTAAAACAGATTTTTATGAAAAATTTGATTTTATGTCTAATTTTGGGCAATATACAAATGATTTTGAAAAGTATATTCAATGGAATTGGAGTTTTGTTAGTTGAAATAAATTAGCAGAACTATATCAAGCTTCAAATGGCTTAATTCACTCAATATTAGATAGAATTGATGAAAATTTAATCAATGAAAAAGGAATTGAGATAATGGAAAAATTAGATGAAATTTATCTTTGAGTTGATGAGCATAGTTTTAGTGGTCATGATATGGTTTTAATTATAACAGAGCTAAAAACAGGGCAGTTATTAGCTGTTTTAGACTGAATTACTAAAACAAAATTAGACTACTGGATTTGGCATGTAGTTCCTTTAAAATGCCATAAAAAAATTATTTGATATAGTACAGATATGAATAAAGGTTATGCAAATAGTTTAGGTGAAATTTGTTGAAATCCAATTCAAAGTGTGGACAAAATGCACCTTTTTATTGAAGCAAATAGGGTTGTTGATCAAGTTAGAGATATTTCTAGATATACTCTTCAAATGAATTTTATAAAAGTTGAAGATATGGCTAAATTAGGGAAAAAGTGTAATGAAAAAATTACTGTTGAAGATCTTAAAAAACTTAATAATAGTCAAAATAATACTAAAATTGAGGCAATGAAAAAATATAAAGAAAAGGCTGACCAAAGGTTAAATATAGCACAAATAAATAAAAATGATTTTTATAATTCAAAAGGAGAAAAAATAGATTATTGTGAAATTACTCCAGAATATTTTATTGAAAAATGATATAGAAAATTATTTTTTTATCGTGAAAAAAATTTAAGCTGACAACAAAGATTAAGACTTAATCAAATCTTTAAAGAATTTGATTATTTATGATTTTTACAAGAATCTTGGACATTAAAAGAGGATTTTATGGATGCCTTAGATGAACTAAATATGACTGAAATTGATAGAATTAGAGATGATTGTTTAAAATCTGAACATTATAGAATTAAACAATTTTGAAGAACAATAAAAAGATGGTATGCCTGAATTAAAGGATTTTGTGAGCATTCAACTGATGAATTTAAATTTACTAATGCTTTAACAGAAGGAATTAATAATTTATGTAAAGTTGCAAAAAGAGTTTCACACTGATTTTCTTCAAAAGTTATGTATATCAAAAAATTAACTGCTAGATTTTGTTTGAAAAAACTTGAAATTTAGATGGTATTTTTCCTGCTATCACGAAAAGAGCCAC
>JAUZRO010000027.1 GCA_030950465.1 Candidatus Altimarinota bacterium
AATCTAAAAAAAATCTAAAAAATATATTAAAAAGTTCAATCTGCTTAAACCATGCTTCTTTTGATAAAATAGGTATAAAGTAGTATATTTTTATGAAAAGTTTTGAGAAGGTGAGAAATATACTTAAAAATTTAAAAACACAAAGTGGAATATGGATTATTCATTTTAGATTATTATTTTCAGAAATTTCATAAAAAAGTTGATTATATGTTTTAGTTTCTGAAGCAAAATTATAAATTTGAAATTTCTGTAGAGTATGAATATTTTCATACTCTACAAAAAAATTTCAAATAAAATTTACAAAATCATTTATTTCAGTAATTGATGTTTTATTTTTTCAATTTCAAGGAAGAATCAATTTTCAAAAAATTTGATTTTTTAAAATATTTGGGACTAAAACTCTATCTCAATCACCATAAATTGCTCTTGGTCTCAAAATAGTTAATTTTATATTTTTATTTAAATTCTTTTTAATATATTGTTCTGCTAAATATTTAGTTAAAGAATATGAATTTTTTAAATCTGAAATATTTATTTTTTGAGAAACTTTTAAAATTCAATATTTATCATTGATAAACTGAACTAGAAGAAATGTAAATAAAATATTTACAGTTAGATTTATTTACTAATTCTAGAATATTTTTATTTATTTCTACATTATTTTTTATCATTTCTTTTTTAGATTTTTCATATCAAGTATCTGCTGCTGAATGAATAAAAATATCAAAATCAAATTCTTCATTATACTCTTCTCTTAAATCCCAATTTTTTCTATTAAAAGCTGTAATTTCAAAATTAAGTTTTGAAAAATATTTTACCAAATAACTTCAAACAAATCAAGAACTTCATGTTATTGCTATCTTTTTCATAATTAATTTTATTAATTCCTAAAAATCAACAGAATACTTTAGCTTTCTGTAATTTTTTCTTAAATAATTTTTATCTATTTTATTTTGTCTTCATATTCTTGGAATTTTATCTAAAAAGATTACATCATCTGGAAATGCAAACTTATCTATACTTTTTTCTAGTCAAAGAGCTAAAACTTTTTTATTACAATTTCATTCTAAAAATAATATAACTTTTTCATCTTGTAAATCTTCATCAAAAATTCAAACAATAGCTGATTCAATAATTCAAGGGATTGAATTAATAGTTCATTCATATAAACTTGGATAAATATTATAATCTTTTCTTAAAATCATATCTTTTAACCTTCATTTCATTATAAGATTTCAATCTTTATATTCTACTAAATCTCAAGTTTGATGCTTTTTTATTTTTTTTCATCATAAATAATTTTTGAATAAACCATAAACTTCTAATTCTCAATTTCCTAAAATTTTTATATTAATATCATTAAAAACTTTTCATAATAAATCTCAATTAATATTTTGTAGTAATTTTTCTTTTCAATCAATAAAAGATATTGGCAATAATTCTGTCATTCAATAAATACAAGTTATTTTAGTATTATTTCAAGTATTTTGAAATACTTTTTCTAAAAAACTTTTATAAATTGGGGCTGAACCTAAACAAATATGTTTTAATGTTTTTGGTAATTTTTTATTATTATTTAATATATTTAAATATCTATATGGAGGAGAAAAAGTAGTATCAATTTTATATTTTTGTAAAATATTTAAAAACTTTTCATCTGAAATATCATTTTTTCAAACTATAATTTTTAATCACATACTAATTCATATTAAAACAAAATGAGGTAAATCTGCATAAAATATTTTTGTATCATTTCATATTATTTTAGAAATTCTATTAAACATTATTTCTAAACTTTCCAAAGTATGAACTACTCATTTTGGTTTTCAAGTTGTTCATCCTGTAAAAACAACTAAACTTTCTGTTTCTAAAGTTATATTTTTATATTTTGTAGGGAATGAAAATATTCATTCCCTACAATAATTTCCAATTATTATTTTTTTTGAATATTTAATTAGACTAAAATATTTTTTAATTTTATTCAACTTATTAATTAATGTAGTTTTTAATAAATAATATATTAATCATTCAATAATTAATAAATCTGGTTTTATAAATTTTAATTTTTCTTCTAAAATTTTTTCAGAATAATCTGGTTCAATAATTACTAATTTAGCTCAAACTAATAAAACAGCTAAAGAATAAGCTGAAAAATCTATAATATTTTTTATAAAAATTACTATACTATCTCATTTTTTAATTCATTGTTTTTGTAATTTAAAAGCATAAAAAATAGCTAAGTTTTTATACTCTTCTCAGCTTATTTTTTTTCATGATATATCTTCTATCATTATTATTTTTCAAAAATTATCACAATTTTTGAAAATTTTACTAGTTATTTTTGAATGATAAAAATTCATAATTATTTATAAAATCCTAAAAACCACTTAAATGCCCATTTATTCCCTCAAGTTATAAAGCCATATCTATTACAAAAATCTCTTCATCTTTTTGAATCAAAATTTTTTAATTTAGAATCTTTCCAATTATTTTTAGATATTTTATATAATTCTTTATAATTTTTTACTCATAATTTTTTAAAATTTTCTAATTTTATATAATGATGATTTATAAATAATATATCAAAAAACACAAACCAACCTCATAGAGTTTTTCCAAAAAATCCAGAATTTTTAAAATATTTATCTAACATAATTTGTGCAAAAGCAATATGTCTTCATTCTTCCAGATCATGAATTTCTGAAACATCTCTTACCAATTTAAAAACTTCTTTATTTTTGGTACATTTTCATCAAAAATCACCTGAAATAATTTCAATTACAACCTGCAAAATATAAAAATATTTTGGAAGAACATTTAATGCTTCCCATTTCATTGTCCATTTCCAAAAACCTCAAATTTCAGTATGTTTACTTTTTAAAATTTCTAAAGTTCTTGAAAACATATCTTGATGTCTATATTCTTCAATCTGTTCTCTTAAAATAAAATTATATTCAGGACTTCAAATTTTATATTTTAATAAAATTCTTGCCAAAAATAAATAAAAAATTCATTCACTACTAGCATAAATATAAATTATCTGACAACATTCTAAATAACTTAATTTTTTCTTTTCAAATTCTGATAATTTTTTATATTCTCAAGTTCAATAAATACTAATTAGTTCTTCATCCATAAACCACACTTTTCAAATCATTTTTTCATCAAAAATATATTCTTCCCAATCAAAAAACTCCTCAAAAAAAGTGATTTTTCTCTTGAAATTTTTGTTAGATTATTTATTAAACTTGTAGGAAAATCAAAATTTTCTTGAATTACTTCTCGACTTTGAATATAAAATCAATATAA
>JAUZRO010000270.1 GCA_030950465.1 Candidatus Altimarinota bacterium
AACCTAATTGTTCTTTCTTACCAATTAAATTATCATCTTCACCATAAGCAGGTGCAATATGAACAATTCAAGTACCACTTTCAGTAGTTACATGATGACCAATTACAACAGAATAAGAATTTTCTCAAAGCTCTATTCCAGTACCTAAATTTTCTGATATATCATCTAATTGAATTTTGAAATCATCAAAAAGAGGTTCATATTTAATTCCAGCAAGACAAGTCCCTTTATATTCTCTAATTAAAGTATATTCTTCTTCTTTTTTATAATAATTTTCAATTAAAGCAGAAGCTAAAATATAAGTTTCACCAGTTTCTTTATCTAAAATTTCAGAATATAGAATATCAGCTCAAACAGCCAAACCTAAATTTGCAACTAAAGTCCAAGGAGTAGTTGTCCAAGCCAAAATATATTTACTTTCATTTCAAACAACTTTAAATTTAACAGTAGCAGTTTTATCTTGTTTATCTTTATAACCTTGATTTACCTCAAAGTTTGAAAGTGGAGTTGTACATCTAGGACAATAGGGAACTATTCTATTTCCTTCATAAACTAGCCCTTTATCATAGATAGTTTTAAAAACCCACCAAACTGATTCCATAAAATCAGTATCCATAGTTTTATAATCATTTTCCATATCTACCCATCTTCACATTCTATTTACAGTTTTTTTCCACTCATCAACATATCCAAAAACATTAGCTCTACATTCCTCATTAAATGCATGAACTCACATTTTTTCAATATCTTCTTTTCATTTAAGTCCCAATTTTTTCTCAACAATATTCTCAATAGGCAATCCATGAGTATCCCAACCAAATTTTCTACTAACCTTTTTCCCTAACATAGTTTGGTATCTAGGTATCACATCTTTTATTGTTCCAGCCAATATATGACCATAATGAGGAGTTCCAGTTGCAAATGGAGGACCATCATAAAAATTAAATTCCTCAGCATCAGGTCTATCCATCGATTCTTCAAAGACTTTTTCTTTGTTCCAGAATTCTAATATTTCTTCCTCCAATTGTGGGAAAGACTGTCTTGGGTTTATTTTTTTGTACATTTTTTAGTTGGTTAGTTTTAGATATGTAAATATTAATCAAATTATAGTTAATATAATTCATAATATAACTTTATATTCAGTTACAAAATCCTGTATTCTATGAACAATATTTCTATTTTTATAATTTTCTAAAAATATTTTTCAGCCATCTTTTAATATAGGAAAAGTAAGATAATATAAGTATTCTTCTTTAATATTTTTTATATATCATTCTTTTTCCAATTCAGAAAAATATATTTCATTATTTTCCATAAATTTTATTAAAACATCCTTATTATTTGATTTTCAAAATACTGTTTCAAGTCATTTAAAGTGTTCTTTTGGAGAAGCTCATATTTGTTCATATTCATAGAACTTTTTTAGTTCATTATATTTTTCAGTTATTCAAATATTATTTAATTTTGATAATATTTGGTAAATTTGTTTTTCTTTTAATAATTTCATATTTTATAAATATTTATAAATAATAACATAAATTAATATTGGTATCATATATATAGTTGCATTTAATAATACATTATAATTAGGATTATGTTTTTTATATCAAACATAGTTATCTAACTTACAAAATGTATTTATAAGTGCTGTTTTAAAATTATTAGTATCTTTATATATAGTTGAAGAGTTTAATATAATTATGTATGAAAATATTGTTCAAAATATAATAAAACTATTTTCATCAAATGAAGAGAATAAAAATATTATATTACCTATAATAAGTACTATTATGAACATAATATAACCTCAAAAAAAAGTTCAATAACTACCTCTATCAACAATTGCAATATTTTCTGAATATTCTACATCATTATTTAAAAAGATAATAGAATTATATAAAAAAGTATATAAGCTACTTTTCAATAATGAAAAAAATAATATAAATATTATTAATAGTACTGCTTTAAATATTAAATAAAATCAAGTAAAAGGCAATTGTATAAATAAACTAATTAATAAAGAAATTATAAATAATATTTTATAAGTATTTAAAAATACTATATCAAATGACCTAACCTTAAATACATTTTTAAATAAATTTTTAAATAACAAATCCATATCATTACTGTTTAATAATTTTATTTCTTCATTAGATATATCTTTTAAAGAAAAATCATCATTAAAAAATAAATATCTTTTTGCAAAGTTTGGGTATGGTTCAAAAAGATTTTCATTTTTTAGTCTTATTTCTTTTTGTTCAGATTCATATAGTATATTTTTTATAAAATCTTCTGAATTATTACCTTCTTCTCTTTTTTTAGTTTTTAGATTATATTTAGCATATCTTTTGTATAAATCTGACTCTTTTCCCAATTCTAATAGTCATTTTTCATATAATTCTTTTATAGTATCTAAGAATTTTTCTATTTCATCATTTTTTCAAAGAATTTCAAGTATAGCCATTTTGAAATCATATCATAAAAAAAATGTTATATCTATTTCAATTGTCTTTTCAAAATTTTTTAATGCATCAATATATTCTCATAAACTATAAAATGCTTGTCATCTATAATAATAATAATATTTATTGTTATTATTTAATTTTATTGCTTGATTGAAATATTTAAGAGATTTTTTAAAATTATCCATACTATATAAAGCATATCATATATTATAATATGCTTTTGAATTTTCACTATCTATCTTTAAAACTTTTTTAGATACTTCTATGGATTCCTCATAGTATCCTAAATCTCTTAATATTGATGATTTACAAATATAAGAGCCAATATTTGGTTTAATATTAATGGATTTATCAAGTATTTCTAATGCTTCTTCCCATTCTCAAGAAGATCTCAACCTTAATCATTTTTCATAATATTTTTTATAGTTCTCTTTCATAAATTTTTTATTAAAAATTATTTTTCTAGTTTATTGTCATTTCAGACATAAATTGTGTTTTTGAGCTGGTGGGAGTTTTTGAAGACTTTAATATCTCTTTTGTCCTGCGGACATTTACTCTTTTACAAAGAGCAAAGTGTTATTGATTTTTTGAATTAATTCAGAATTCTAATATTTCTTCCTCTAATTGTGGGAAGCTTTGTCTTGGGTTTATTTTTTTGTACATGGGGTTTTGGTTAGTTTTATTTTTTAAAATAATAGAATAGTAATTTTTTATTTTCTATAATACATAAAGTTTCACATATAGGCATTCATGAAAAATCAGATACAGAATTATCAGATCTATTTTTTAAAATTTCTTTTTTAGGTTCATATATACTTTTTCAAAAAATAGATATTTCACCACCAGAAGAAAGAGGACAACAACTTCAACTAACAGAAATTTCTAAAAAGTAACTAAATATTAAAATAGTACTAATTATTCAAATAATTATTTTTTTCATAACTTTTTTATTAAAAAATATTTTTTCTAGTTTATTGTCATTTCAGACATAAATCAAAATTAAAATTTGACTTTTTTTGTAGTTTCTTATATAATAGTTACATAAGTTTAGTAATAAACTTTATTAATGGCTCTTAGAAGCTCACCTTTTTTTATTAAAAGGTATTAAATGTAAAATCAATAAATTTATTCTATAAGTTTATTGATTTTTTCTTTTACATTAAGTGTAATCATATATTTTTCATTCATATTTTCAATTTTCTCTTTTTTGAACTATTTTCATTTTATTAAAATATCATCAATTAAATTTATCATTCATAACCTAACTATAATTTCTTTTGTTGTTCTTTGTTTTTGATATCAAGAAATATGTTTTTGAAAAATATTTGTAACCTCAATATTTTCATCAAGTTCACTACATTTATAAGGAGCTTTTTCTTTTAATAATTTAAATCATTTTTTTGATGAAATTCTGATTATCCTTAAAATATGTTGCATTTAACAAAATTTTTGGCTCTTCCTTAAATCAATTAGGTAG
>JAUZRO010000271.1 GCA_030950465.1 Candidatus Altimarinota bacterium
ATCTTCAAAAATTTTATTGATTTTTTCTTTCATTTTATTATAATTATTTAGTAATTTAATTACTTTTAATTATATTGATTTTATATTCAAAGTCGAGAAGTAATTCAAGAAAATTTTGATTTTCCTACAAGTTTATTATAAATCATATTAATTTTTTTTGAATAAATATTTCAACATAAATCTAACTTTCTTGAAATTCCGACTGCTATATTTTTTATATTTGACATATTATTTTAATATTAAAATGTAAAATTATTCTAATATAGAATATAGTAAAAACACAAAAAAACAAGTTATTTTTATGTTTCTAAAAAAAATTAACTTCCAAACATCATTTTTATTTAATTAATTATTTTTCCTACAAATCAACAGAATGCTTTAGCTTTTTGTTTGACCAGTTGAAATAAAAAATAAACCAGTTAGAAAAAAAATTAATTCTAAATATCAAACAGAAAGCTCTAGGTACCCCTTGAGGGTAAAAGACATTCTGTTGATTTAGTGGAATTTTATTTTTTAGGTTTTTTATCAGGTGGTCTATTATTAGCAGATTTATCTACTTTTTCAAATATATTATCAGACATAATTTTTTAAATTAGTAATATAAAATAATATTGTAAATATTATTGGAATAATAAATGTAATAAAATAAGAAATTCTTAAAATATCTATTAAGCAATCTAGTTTATTAAAATCACACATTCACTCATCATAATCAACTTCTCAAACTAAAATTTTATATCAAATTTTTGATTGGTATATTGCTATAATATATGAAAATAAAACAAGAAATATAGTTAATCAAATTGATATTATAGAAAAGATTAAGTAATTTTCATTAATAATTTCTATTTTTAATAAGTTTTGTAACTGTGAAAATAGAAATCATAAAAATAAACTTGAAAATGTTAATATGGCTTTATCTAAAATTCAAGAAGAATCTCTAAGATTTTCAAAGTATTCTATTTTTTGCTTTTCAGTTTCTTTATCAGGTTTATTTTTTAGAAAGTTGAACATGTTTAACTATTTTAATAAATTAGGTATTAACCACAATATAGATTATTTGTTTTTATTAGACATGGGAGTGATTTAGTTCATTTTGATATTTTTTCACAAACTCTTGAAGAAATTTCAAAAGCTCAATCTTCTCTCTTTTTTACTCTATATTGAAAAAGCTCATTTATTTTATGTATATTCATATCTTGCTTTAATTTATATTCATAATTTATACAATAAACTATCTCTCAATTATCAGGTTGTTTTTTAGATTTATAAATATTTAAAATATTATATCATCAATCTAATTTTATCCAAAATCTAGAAAACATTTTTAAATCACTTCAATTTTTAGAATTACACTTATTACTATTTAATAAAGAGCAAGCATCTCTATATTTTCATTTATTTCATATTTCAAAAAATCATCTTATTAAATTCTCTCAATTTAATTTTTCTGTTAATTTATTTCTAGGATTTAGATATTCTGGATTAACATCATCTTTATAAAAATTATTAATTTCATCTATAATTTTTATTTCTGTTCATTCTTCAATTTTATTTATAACAATATTTTGATTATTACTTCAATTATTTTCTATTGCAGAATTTAATTCTATATTTTCTCAATTTCAAGAAGAAAAAAAAGCTATAATTCATAATATAGAAGCTAATAATCAAATTCAAATACCAATTTGTGTTTTTGAAAATTTTTTTAAATCAAACATAATTTTTTTATATTAATATATTTTAAATAAAACCTCATTTTTTTAATAATTTTTTAA
>JAUZRO010000272.1 GCA_030950465.1 Candidatus Altimarinota bacterium
TTTTAACTTTATTTTTTCATTTTCTTGTTCTTCTAATTTTTTTTCTAATTCCCAGATTTTTTCAATTAACTCATCTTTATTTTTATTTTTTAATACACTTTTTTTAGTCATTTGTTTGCTTTAATTAAGTATTTTCTTATACTTTATTATATACATTTTTTGAAAAAATCGAGTTTCTAATGTGAAAAATTTGCAAAGAAAAAAAATCACTTTTGAAAAAGTGCTTGATAGTAACATACCATCTATGAAAAAAGTCTATTTTCTTTTTGACTTTAGTGCTTTAATCTATATTATCTATTTGCTTTTTAAAGATCTTATCTTTAAAAGTACATAAGAAAAGGTTACGTTGGGCTACAAAGCTAGCTATTATTGGAGTTATAAAAGATTTATATTTTAAGATTTATTTTAAGATAAGAATTGCTATAACTGCAATGTTATTTAGTTGTGTTTAGTTTAACCTATGACTTTATATTATAATCATTTTTAGGAGATGGCTTGAATTTTGGCTAAGAAGTTAGAGATGACAAGGGTGATAAAATGAGATAGATTTATCCCCGTTACTCTACTTGAAGTCCCACAACTTAAAGTTGTTTGAATAAAGACTGTTGAAAGTGATGGTTATGAAGCTCTTATCATTTGAATTCTTGCTGATAAAAAAGAAGGGAAATTAGGAAAAGGTAAAAAAACTCTTAATATATCTGAATTTACTAGTATTAAAGAATTTCCTTTAAAAAAAGGAGAATCTGATAAATATACTGTTGGTTCTGATATTACTTTAGATTTATTAGAAGGAGTTGAAAGTGTTAACATTGTTGCATTTTCTAAATGAAAGGGGTTCACATGAGCTATGAAAAAACATAATTTTCATGGTTGACCTGGAAGTCACGGTTCTAAATTTCATAGGGCACTAGGATCTATTGGTAATAGAAAACCAACTAGAACACATAAAGGGAAAAAGATGCATGGGCATCACGGTGATATCAAAGTGAATTTGAGAAATGTACCAGTTGAACTTATAAATAAAGAACTTTGATTAATCGGAGTTAGAGGATGAGTTCCTGGTGCTAGAAACACAATTGTTGATATAATTTTTTAATTACTAATCTTAATAAATTCCTATGGAAACTAAGATTTACAACCAAGATGGTAAAGCATCTGGTATGGTTGAGTTAAATGAATCTATATTTGCAGTTGTTGTAAACGAAAATCTAATTCACAGAGCTTTGGTTTACCAACTAGCAAATGCTAGATTGAATGTTGCTCATACAAAAACAAGATGAGAAAGAAGGGGTTCTACTAGAAAAATCTATAGACAAAAAGGTACTGGTAGAGCAAGAATGGGTTCAAATAGATCTCCAATCAGAAAAAAAGGTTGAGTTGTATTTGGTCCTAAAAATAATAGAAACTTTACACTTTCTATGAATAAAAAAGAAAGAAGATTAGCATTATTTAGTGTTTTAACTTCTAAGTTAAGTAATAATAATTTAGTAGTAGTTGATGGAATTTCTTTTGAAAAACCAAATACTAAAGAGGCAGATAAATTTTATAAAGCACTACCTTATGAAAAAAATATTTTATTCGGTTTAGCTAATAAAAATGAAGGTATTGAAAAATCTTCTAGTAATCTTCCTTATGTAAAGACTATCCTAGTTAATTACTTAAATATAAAAGATTTACTAAAATATAAAACTTTAGTATTGGAGAGATCTTCTCTAGATACTCTAGCGAATTTAGTAAAATAGTTATTAATAAAATAGCAAAAGATGAGACTTTATAGAATTCTAAAGAAACCAATTGTTACAGAAAAATCATCAGCTCTTGAAGTTGCTAATAATACTTATGTTTTTGAAGTGTCTAAAGATGCTACAAAAATTGATATTAAGAAAGCAATTTTAGAATTATATGGTGTTTCTGTTTCTAGCGTTAATATTCTTAATACTAGAATGAAATTCAAATTTGGTAAAAAATGAATGCAAATAAGAAAAAGAACTACTAAAAAAGCATATGTAACTCTAGCAGATGCAAAAGCAACTATAGATGTTACATTAGTTAAATAGTTATTTTAAATTCTTAAAAATAAACAAAGTGGGAATTAAAAAATTTAAACCAACTACTCCAGGTAGAAGGTGAATGACATGACTAACATATGAAGAACTTACTACAAGTACTCCATATAAACCACTTACTATTAAGCTTGCTAAACATGCAGGTAGAAATAATACTTGAAGGATTACAGTAAGACATCAAGGTAGTGGTCATGCAAAAAAATATAGAATTGTTGATTTTGTTTGATCTGATAAAAAAGATATTGTAGCTAAAGTTGAAACAATCGAATATGATCCATATAGAACAGCTTTTATTTCTTTAGTTTGTTATACAGACTGAGAAAGAAGATATGTTTTAGCTCATAAAGATATGAATGTTGGTGATAAAATTGTTACTGCTGAAACTGCTCCTTTAAAATCATGAAATAGAATGGAAGTTTGAAATATTCCTACAGGGTTACAAGTGTATAATGTTGAACTTTTAGTTTGAAATGGAGGTATCTCTATTAGAGCTGCAGGTGCATATGGTACAATTGTTTCTCAAGAATGAGAATATACTCAAATAAAAATGCCTTCAGGTGAGATAAGATTAGTACACAAAAAATGTTATGCTACTTTAGGACAAGTTTCTAATTTAGATCATTCTTCTGTAGTAATTGGTAAAGCTTGAAGATCTAGATGGATGGGTAAAAGACCTCAAGTTAGAGGTAAAGCCATGAATCCAGTTGATCATCCACATGGTGGGTGAGAAGGTAGATCTCCTATTGGTATGAAAGCTCCTAAGACTCCTTGGGGGATGCCAGCTCTTGGTTATAAAACAAGAAAAAGAAAGAAGACTACTTCTAGATGGATCTTAAAATCAAGATCAGGTAAACTTATGGTGTAATGACCAAATAATAATATTTATATATTATTATAAAACTTAAAACTTAAACTAAAACTTATCTTATGACAAGAAGTTTAAAAAAATGACCTTATATTGATGAGAGATTGGTTAAGAAAATTAATACAATGAATGATTCAGGTAAAAAAGGTGTAATTAAAACTTGGGCGAGAGCTTCAACTATTACTCCTGAATTTGTTTGACATACATTTGGTGTTCATAATGGTAAATCACATTTTCCAGTATTCGTTACTGAAGATATGGTTGGACATAAATTATGAGAATTTTCTATGACAAGAACCTTCAGAGGTCATGCATGAAACAAATAGTATTTTTAAAAGCTAAATTATCTACTTATGAAAGCTTATGGGAAGAATATTAGAATATCTCCTAAAAAATTAAGGGTAGTTGCTGAAATTATTAGAGGTCAAAGTGTTGAAAAAGCACTATCTTTTCTAAAATTTGCTCCAAAAAAATGAGCTGGTATTTTGTATAAAATCGTATTTTCTGCAGTTTCTAACGCTGAAAATAATGATTCACAAAAATCTTCTGATTTATTCATTTCTACAATTAGTATTGATAAATGAATTGTTTATAAAAGAAGTAATCCAGTTTCAAGATGAAGAGCTCATAAAATTTTAAAAAGAACTTCTAATATTATATTGGAACTACAGGTAAAATAATATTTTAATATTTAAATTATTTAAATATGTGACACAAAGTTAGTCCTATATCATTTAGAATACCATATATTAAAAATTGGTATTCAACTTGGTATTCAGACAAAAAGTCATACAAGAGTGATTTATCTGTTGATTTAAAGGTAAGAGGAATTCTTAAAAAAGAATTGAAATGAATACCAGTATGAGATATTATTGTTTCTAAAGAAACAGATAACTTAAGAGTTACTATCTTTACTGCTAAAACATCTCTTATTCTTGGTAAAACAGGTGAGAACCTTGATAGAATAATTTCTATGCTTTCTAGAAAAACTGGTATGAATGTTAAAATTGATGTTAAAGAAATTAAAAAACCTGATCTTAATGCTAAGATTGTTGGATTTGAGGTCTCTAGTCAAATTGAACAAAGAATGCCATATAAAAGAGCTATTAAAATGGCTATTTCAAAAAGTATGGAAAAAGGAGCAAAATGAATCAAAATTAAAGTCTGAGGAAGACTTAATGGAGCTGAAATTGCTAGAAAAGAAACATTTAGAGAAGGTAATGTACCTACTCAAACAATTAGATCAGACATTGACTATTGTACAGTTAGAGCTGAAACAGTTTACGGTACATTAGGACTAAAAGTTTGGATATATAAATGAGATGTTTACAAAAAATAGTAAACACTTAATTATAAAAATTTTTATATGCTAATTTGTACTTATAATGTTACAACCAAAAAAGACTAAATATAGAAAAGTCTTTAGAGGTAGACTTAAAGGTAAGGCTATCAAAGGATCTAGTATTGTATTTGGTGATTATGCTATTAAAGCTGTGACTAGAGGTTATATAACTTCTAGACAAATTGAATCAGCTAGAAGAGCTATAATGAGATATATGAAAAGATGAGGTAAATTATGGATAAGAATTTTTCCTGATAAAGCTTATACATCAAAATGATTAGAACAACCCATGGGTTGAGGTAAATGATCTTTAGAAATGTATAGAGCTCCTGTAAAACCTGGTAGAGTGTTATTTGAAATAACATGAGTTACACCAGAGACTGCAAGAGAAGCTTTTAGACTTGCATCTTATAAATTGCCAGTAAAAACTAAAATATTAGTTGATTAATTTCTATATATGAAAGAATTAAAAGATAGAGGGATGGAAACAAC
>JAUZRO010000273.1 GCA_030950465.1 Candidatus Altimarinota bacterium
AAGGTTCTTTTAATCATAGTGCCTGTAAAAATAGTTCTTTTTCCATTTGATTTTTATTATATTTTAATATATTATATACAAAAATTAAGTTCTACCTAATTGATTTAAGGAAGAGCCATTATTTATAATAATAATATAAAATTTTTGTATTTTTTCAACTTTAATGTTAAACTAAGATAAATAAATTTAATAAAATCATAATGATAAAAAACATAGCCAAATCTTTGATTATAATATTAATTTTTTTATTTGTAAGTATAAATACTTCTTTTGCTGAAACAGAGGTTATTTCAGAAGATAATATATTAATTAAAGCCTTTAATGAAAGAAAAGATAAACTTTTTGAAATAATAAACTGATGAGAATTAAATAGTGAAATTAATAACTTAAAAATAGAAATAAATAAAATAAATTCTTCTTCAGATTTAGATAGTGAAGTTAAAATAAAACTTTTAGAAGAAATCAAAACTCTAGAAGAAAAAATAGAAAGAAATTAAAAATCTAAATAAAAAAAATGCAGAAGATTTTATAAAAGAGGCAATACAATCTATAGAAATTAAAAATAATTTAGTTAATAAACTTAATTCTCAAATAGAGGAAAATAAAATAAATAAAGAAAAAAATAATCTTTTATTAGATAAACTTTCAAAACAGCAACATCAAGAAGATTTAAAAAACAAAAAACAAAATTATAAAAAATATTATATATTTATAGGTTTTACATTATTTTTAATACTAATACATTTTTTAGTTTATATTTCTTTAAAATATAATAAAATAAAAAAAGAAAAAGGAGTTTATATTAAATTCTTTCTAATTTTTGGTTATACAATATTTTTAATTTGGTTTTTCTTTTATCTTTATCCTGAATTATCTATTTTTTTAATATTTATTTCTTGATATTTACTGGCTATTAATGCACATTTAATTGCATCTTTTGTTTGAAGTATTATTATTTTAGAAAAATATAAAATTTGAAATATTATTAAATTCTGAGAACATAAATGACAAATCATAAGAATTACTACAATTAATACAGTTTTACTTCCAATGACTGATGAATGAATTTTTTCAAATAAACCAATAGTTATTCCAAATTATAAGTTATTAAAAGAAGAGGTTATCAGAGATGAATCTCCAGAAAAAATAATACATAGATATATTTTAAAATTTTCTCTAGATTTATGACTTGACACAATAAAATTAGTAGAAGAAATAGAACAAAATATATTAACTAAACATCTACATTTTAGGTTAAATACATTAGATTGAAATGAAGAATCTTTTAGAACTTCAATGTGATTTGATAGATTTTGAAGAATTGAAATCACTTTTATTTGGAAGTGAGATGATATTTTAAACAAAAGAATTGAAAGGAAAATAATGTGATATTTTACTAAAACTGTAGAATTTAAGAAAAAAGAGATAGAAGAATTAGAATCTAAAAAAGAAGAAGAAAAACAGATAAAATTAAATTTAGAAAAATGTAATAAACATACTAATAAAAAAAATAAAAATAAAAAAGTAGAATTAACAAATAGGGAAGTAGAAAGTTTAGATTGAATTAATAATTGGAAATAAAAAAAGCCTAAAAATATTGTAGACTTTTTTTTACTTTTTAAAATCATAATTCGTCAATCTTTAAAATTCATTTTTTAGCATTTAAAACAACTTTATTTTGATTATTATTTACATAATTTTGTTCAATATCTATAAATACTTTTTTTATAATTTTTATTAATTCTTTTATTTTAGACTTTTCTCTAAATAAAATATAAAACTCTTTATTTTTATTTAAATCTGTCATTATTTCTTCTATATATTTATTAAAAAATTTATGCTGTTTTAAACTATGTTTATCTACTTTTTTTAGCCATTTATTTATTTCTATTTTATTTGTACTTGAGAGTATCTTTTTCTTATTTATAACTAATTTATTAATCTTTTTTGTTTGTACTATCAATCAATTTAGACTATTTTTTACTTCGGAAATATTATTATATCTATCTATTACTAAGTGATTTACAATTTCAGTATTTTCTTCTTTAGTTGTTAAATTTGAATTTAATAAACTCTTAATTTTACTTATATCATTTTTTTGTTTTTTATTTCATATTGAAAAAATATCTTTTTTTAGTAAAAATGAAATTAATTTATTTTTATAATATGCTTTATTATTATCTGAAATAGAACTATTCTTAATTGATAATAATAAATCATATAAATCATAAATACTTATTTTTCATACATTTCATACTATTGAAAGAAATTTAGCATTATCTAAATCAAAGCCATTTCATTGACTTGTAACATCTAATCTTATATTTTTCAAAGGAGCTAAATCTTTAATATCATCAGAACTTCATTTGTAACTTACTATATCTCTTTCTCATGTATAATAAGATTCATATCTATTAATTTTATTATAATTCAATAAATATGCCATTTCTATTGGATTTTTAAGTGAATGATCTCAGTCATTCCAATCATTTCAATATATTTCATTATCATTTGTTAAAACATTCATATCAAATCATAAAATATTTATTTCAGGATTAGAACTTGTTATAATTGATTTTTTAATATTATCATCATTTGTAAATAATCAAGGTACATAATTATTATCTTGGTATTCATAAGAAGATACAGCAATTACTGGTAAATCTAAATCATTAAAATTTAAATTATCAAAATCTATATTTTTATTTGGTTGTATAATTTTAACAAGTTTTTTAAAAACATCAAAAAAACTATTTATTAATTCTTCTCAATTAAAAAGCATTGATGTTGAATTATTTAATTTTTTTGGAATTAATGAAACTAAAGATTCTAAACTATCTCATTTTACTCCTGTTAATTTTTCTACTAAATTTTTATCTTTTTCTAAAGCCTTTTTCCATAACAAAAATAAGGTTGGGTATAATGAACCTGCACTTGCTCAAATATATAAATCTGGTAGAGTATTTTCTTTGTATTGTTTATGTAATTGTCATAAATATATTGGTCAATATGAACCACCTGGTGAAAATGTTCAAATATTTAATTTATCTTTTCAAGTTTTTGTTTCAATTTTTCAAGAAATTTCAGTTAATTGTAATAAATTTCTTATTATCCAGTAATTTTTTCATTTTAATAAGCTTTTATCTTTTCATAACTCTGAGTTGCTTAATCGCTTTGCTTCTTGTAAATATTTAGGAAATTTTTTACTTAAAAAACCTTTTAATCATAAATTTAATATTTTTGAATTTAATCAAAATCAATTAGCTTGAATTCAGGCTATAATTCAATTTAGAATATATAACTCCTTTTCAGATAAAGTATTAAATATTTCTTCTAATAATTTAGATAAAGATTCTGGAGTTTTTTCTTTTATAATATCAAAATTAATTTCAAAAAAACTATCATTTTCAGTAAACCTTTTAGGTAATATAGTTTCAGTTAATTTTCTATTTGATAGTTTTTCTTTTCAACTAATTTTTTGTTGAAATTTTACATTATCAACTGCATGGTATGATAAATTATTTCAGCTTCTATTTTGTATTTTTTTATTTCAATTAATAAAAAGTTTTAGTTCTTTTATTGGCTCTTCCTTAAATCAATTAGGTAGAACTTAATTTTTGTATATATTATATTAAAATATAATAAAAATAAAAAAGTAAAAACTTTACTTTTTTATTTTTTATGTATAATATTTTTATAAAAAATAATTTTTAATATTTATTATTATGGAAGTTTTAGAAAAAAAAAGAAAAGTTTTTGT
>JAUZRO010000274.1 GCA_030950465.1 Candidatus Altimarinota bacterium
TTCAATAAACTTGTAGGAAAATCAAAATTTTAAGTCACAGAAAGCTAAAGCATTCTGTTGATTTATATGAAAAATCCAACAAATCAACAAGCTTCCCTTTAGGGCCTTGTACACTTTATATTTGATTTTCCTACAAGTTTACTAAAAAGGTGCATTTTGTCCACACTTTGAATTGGATTTCAACAAATTTCACCTAAACTATTTGCATAACCTTTATTCATATCTGTACTATATCAAATAATTTATTTATATTCCAAGGGTTAAAAATTGTATTTTCTGAATTTCAAAAATTAAATCAATTATAATAATTTTTTATTTTAATTTTTACTTCTTTTTCAGAAAGATTTAATTTTTTCCTTAATATTTCAATTTCTTCTGCAAAATTGTTTTTTACTTCTTCCCAAGTATATCACATTAAATCATAAGTATTTGGGTCAAAAGACAAATCATCCAAATTATTTAAAACAGAAAAAACTGACATTTTTAAAACTTTTGTTAAACCAGTTAACATAAATATTTCTATTTTATCATCATTATCTTTTACTCCAGCATAAAAACTAGTAAAAAAAGCTCTCATTTTTTCAGCTTCTGGTATATCTGTTAAATTAACTAAAACTGCTTTATCATATTCATCTACTATTACAGCTGATTTTTTTCATGTTTTTTTGAATATTAATCATAATATTTTAGCAATATTATATTTTCATCAAAAATCTTTTAATTTAAATTCATCTTCTCAAATAAAAACTTTAAAATTATCATCCATATACTCTTCAATATTTTGGTCAACAGTATATCCTGCAAAACTCATTTATATTACAGGATTTGTTTTTTCCCAATCCCATTTATCTTCAATATACAATCATTTAAATAATTATTTTTTTCATAAGTATAAATATTTCATCATAGATAAAGTTAAAGATTTTCAAAATCTTCTTGGTCTGCTTAAAAAATAATATGCATTTTTACTTTTTATTAAATTATGTATTTGTTTTGTTTTATCTACATAAAACATTTTTTCTTCTCTAAATTTTTTAAAATCCTGAGTTCATGTTGTTATTTTTTTTGCCATAATATATATTTTTAATTAATTTCCAGTTTTTGTTAAAAGTTCTTGATTATGATAATGTTCATCAATTTTTTTCATTCTCCATACTTCTGTTCCAAATCATAAAATAACTAAATCTGTACTCATTGCAAGTGCTTGTCTGTTTATACTGGCATTTACTGGATTAAGATATTTACTTCATAAAGCTCAAGTCGCAGCTCAAACTCCAATATCACTTATAACATCAACTACAGCTTCTTCTCTAGTATCATATCCTTTTGGATTAATAGCCATTGATGCTAAACTTGCAGATGCTCAAGATGTTACTCAAGCTGCAATTATTCACATAGAAGTTCATGTAATTGCTGGAATTATTAAAAATGGAACGGCCATAGCAATAGCCATAGTTCATAGCATTTTTCATCATGTTTTTAAATTTTCAATATTTGAATCACTAATTCATAAAAGCCCTGCTCAACTTATATCTTGAAACAAATCAAAAGCTTCTGCTTGAACTCAAGTTAATCAAACATCACTAGAATCCTTTCAGAAAGTAATTGATTCCCAAGTACTTTCATTTTCACTAAAATTATCTTTTAAATTTTCAGCCACTTCTTCAATATAATCTTGAGCAACACTATTAAATAATCAAGCAAAATCAGATAAAATATAATTGTGATTAATATTAATCATTTTAGATCATTCTAATTGTAATCAATATAAAGCCCTTTCTCAACTTCTTTCTAAAAAATCTTTTCATTCTTCCATTTTTTCAGCAACTCTATGTAAAACAGAAAGTTTTGTTTTTTGATAAAAAGTTAAATCTTCATATTTTTGATTTTCAGGAATATTTAAAACATCTTCATAACCAGCAGTTTTTAAATTATTGTTAAATATTTTTTGAGATTGTAAATTACTTCAATATCTTTCATAAAATTTATCTCTAACGCTATCTACTACTGATTTAGGATTTTCATTTTCTATTTCTGGGTCATCAATATTAATATCTCAGTTTTTATTTAACTTATCTATTATTCAATCTTTTCTTTGTAATATAGTTATAAGAATTTTTTGAGCTAATTCTGGATCTCTTAAATTATCATCAATTTCAGATTCTACTCAATCAATTTCTTTTCAAGTAATAATTTTAGCAAATAAAACTAAATCTTTATCATTAGCTTTTTCTTTTACTAATTTATTAAATATTTTTTTATGAAGAGTATCCATAGTAAATTTATAAGACCTTTCAACAGTTGTAGATTGATAATCATTTAAATCAATTTCTAAATGTAAGTCTTTAAGCTTATATAATAAATCCTCATTAGTTCAAGAATACTTTAGAATATTATCAGCCATTTTTTCAAAATTATCAGTATCCTCTTTTAATAATGTAGCGGCTCATTCATATTTATGTCAAAATCACATAACCATTCTAAAATACAGAATTTCTTGCCTTGCTAATTCAACAACCATTTCTTTAGATAAATATTCTTTTGGAATAGAATTCATTCTATCAAAATTTTCTTTGAATTTTGTTTGAAGTTGAGTAAGATTATCTCAAACTATTTCATTTCAATATTTATCAGTATCAAGTCTATCACTTTCATCCAACTCTCCAAACCACTCCTCTCCATTTTTTTCAAAAACATAATCCATTGCATTCAAAATATTTCAAGTTTTTTCTAGATTTTCTTCTGTCACTTCACTAGCTAAATCACTCACATCATTTTTAACCTGCTCTTCATTTCACAGATAAATATCTTTTAATGGTTCTTGTTTTAATTCATCTAAATTTTGATTTAAATCAAAACTATGAATATCTTTTTTTCAGTTTATGTTAGTTGTGATTTTTAGAATTCAGTTTGGGAAGACTTGAAAAGTTTTTACTTGAGAATTTTTTATATTTAAAGAAGATAAAGTTCTATTAATATTAGATTTTAATGAAATAAGTAAATTAAAAATATCACTTCCTTTTAAAGTTTTATTTTTTTCTAAAAATTTATAAATAGAATTTTTTAAATTTTTATTTAATGAATAATTTAAAATGTCCTCTTTTGATATTTCAAAAATAGGAGTATTATTTTTTCAGATTATCTCATTTGTTTCTAACATAGTTATTTATTTAATAGTTTTCTATACAATAGATTTTTTAATTAGTTTCCATAAATTATCTGAGATATTAGGTATACTTTTTCAATCAATTAATTGATATTTTCAATTTTTAATTTCTAGTATTCAATTATTTTTTAATGTTTCTGCTTGTTCTTTAATTTTTATTTTTAAATCAGGCATACTTTCTAATATAGTAATTCAATATTTATAAAATATGTTATTTATTTCAGATTGTTTATAATTTTCTATATCTTTAAAATCAATTATTAGTTTTTTAGTATTTGATATATTTCAACTTAATTCTAACTGAATAATAGCCCTATTAAATTGTTTAGATGCCTTTCTTTCTGTTATAATATCAGAAGAGCTTGTTCTTTTATTTTCTGTCTCTGGTGTAATAATAGGTTCTTTTTTAATAGGTTTTATTATTATTCTTTTATCAGGATTTTCAAAATTAATAGCTGGTAATGTATTATTCACCTTTAATAATAAATCTTTAGTTATATCTCAATAAGATAATTTACTAGAAAAAGCTTCTATATCAGAAAAATCAAATTTTGTAATTCATTGTTCATTTAAATAAGATTTAAATAAATTATTATTTTTAAATCTATCTAAAATTTTTATTTGTTCACTATAAAATTTATCAGATGCAGTATCAATATCAATCTCAATATTATTTTTTTGTTTTTCTATTTCTCTTATTTGATCTTCATAAGAACTCAATTGTGCTTTTCAATTTTCATCTTTAAAAGTTTTTAAATCATATCATTCTTGAATTAATTTATTTAATTTTTTAATTTTCTTTATTTCAGTCTCAAATTTTTCAATTTTTTTAGAATCTATATTCCAAGCAGAAATAAATTGTTTTAATCTTAGATTTTCATCAATATGATATTCAGGAGAATTACTTGAGATTTCTCATTCTGATAAAATATTTATTTTTAATTCTTCTTTTTTAATATCATCAATATTAATTTTATATGTTGTATTAGATTTATGATCTACTACATTTTTAAAATCATCTAATTCAGTAGCTGTTATTTCTCATGATAATACTCAATTTAATATATTTTTTAGTTTAATATTTTCTAATTGTTTATTATCAATTAAATATTCTTTTAAATTTGCTTCAAAAGTATCAAATAAACTTGTTTTTTGTAAATCTTTGAAAATATTTTTACTTTTTTCTAAAATTTCTTTTGACTTTCATTTAAACTCATTTGAAGAATCCAATCTAGCAAAAGCTTCATCTAAATTTAATCATAATTTATTTTTTAATTTATCAAAATCTTTAGTTTCTTTTCAAAAATTTTGCTTATCAAAATCTTCTTTTAATGAATTGTCTTCAATAGATTTTAAATATTTATCTAAATCTTTTACTATTTTTTCTTTTATTTCTAATCTTGTTGCTGATTTTTCTAATTCAGTTAATTTTGTTCTAAATTCTGTTTTAAATTCTTTAATATCTTTAATTTGTAATGCTTTTTTATTGTAATTTGAAGAAGTTATAGTTGTTCTATTCATACTATCATCAATAGAAGATATTGCATTTTCATAAGTTTTTCACTCAAAAATTTCTTTAATTATAAAATTAAAATTATCACTTGTCCAGTCTAATTTATCATTAATAATTCATTTTCTAAATAAATTATCTAATTGTTCATCAATATCTCATATTATTATAGGAGTTCATTTAATGTCTCATAATAGTTTTTTTGTTTCTAAATCAGCTTTTAAACTATCATAAAATTTTTGATATCACTCATTATGCCCTAATGTTCTATCTATATCAAATCAAGACATTGTTTTATAGTCTTTTTTTAATAATTCTTCTCATTGTTTAATTAATTTATTATATTCTGTTTCTAATTTTGTTCATTTATAATCATCATTTGCTGTTATATTATATCAAGTAACATGAATAAAATCTGTTCAAGTTTTTACTTGCCTTATTGCACTATTTAAATCAGCTTCATTTCAAATCCATTTTAAATCTTTTACAGTATTTAAAAAGTTTTTAATATTTTGTTGTTTATTATATCAATCTGTTCAAGGTACTTCAGTTTTACTCAAAGTAGTTTTGAATTCTTCTCTTATCTTTTCTACAGCAAGAGAATTTGGATAATATCATTTAATTGTTTTTAAGATTTCTCATTTTAAAATATCAGGACTAATAAAAATTTCTAAATCCTTTACTTTTTTAATTAATTCATTAATATTTTCTGTTCTTTTTATCTCATCAGAATGTGATATATAGTCAGTTCAAGATAATCAATCTCAAAAATCTATATTATGAACCAAATTTTCAAAATCAGGAGTAAATTTCAATTCATCAATACTTTTTTCAGCATTTTCTGCTCCAATTCATTCAAATATTAATTTAGCAGATTCTTTTTGATTTTTTAATGTTTCATTTTGCCACTCTATAATTTTTTGTTTATAAGATGTTGCACTAAATCAGGTTAATATTCTTCATCAAATACTTGTTTCATTAACTATTGCATGTATTTTTCTCCAAAATGATTCTGATTCACTAGACATATCTCCTCAAACAGGTGATAATATTGATAAGTGAAAAGTATCTGTTAGTTCTTTTAACCTAACTTCAGCAACTTTATTTCATTTAGATACTCTTCTTGCTAATTCTAAAATTTTTCTTCTTGTATCTTGCTCTTCTAAATCTCATGCATTTTCATTAAAATCAAAAACACTAATTTTTGTATCTGATGAAACAGGATCAATATAGTTATATGAAAACCTTTTAACCCATTTTCATAAAAAAGTATCTTGATTTCTCCATTCTCTTAAAGTTTTTCATCATAAAAGTGTAACAATATCTTTACCGTGTCTTACAGTATTTCATATTGGTTTTATATTTAAATATCACAGAATACCATATCATCAAATAGTAGCTATTAATGCTAATAATCAACCTATAATAGGCATATGTCATACAAAGCTTGATATTCAATCAACCCCTTCACTAGCATAATAATCAATTGAAGTTATATTTCAAAGTATAGTAAAAAGTCAAACTTGATCTTCTTTAGATAATGAACTTAAAATTAATTTAATTTTATAAAAAGCTCTTAATGCTTCTTCTTTACTATTAAAAGTTAAGTCAAGTCATTCAATATTTAACTCTATTTTTCAAATTGTTTCAGATTTTTTATCTTTTTCAATAATATCATCAATAATATTATCTATTTCAGTTCAAATTGATTTAATATTTAATCAATTTGTATCTAATCCAATATTTGAAGTTATATTTTCACTTTTAGATTCATTATAAATTTTAGATTTTTTAAATTTTTTAATAGCAGATTCAAATTTAGTTTTCTCAGATGAGTCACTAGGTATATCTAAATCATCAATAAAATTATCAAAATCTTTACTAGTAATATTTTGAGATTCAATTTCAATATTCTTTGTTTCTTCAATCAAAGTTTTAATATCCCAACTATCAGCTTCTTCAATTTTATCAGAAATATGATCAACCCCAGGAAAATCAGCATCCTTTAAAAATTCATCTTGTAAAATAGCTTTATTTCAAGTAATGATATCAGCTTTTAATAATTTTAAATCACTTGAAATTACCTCTAAAATATTAAAAGCATCTAATTTTTGTTTTGTTTTTAATACAGGATAATTTTGTAAAGTTTTATTTAATTTAACTAAGGCATCTATTTTTAACTTATAATTAATTTCTGGATTTTTTTCTTTTTTATCTATTTCATTAAAGAATATTTTTGTTCAATCTTTAAGGTTCATTAAAAAAGCTCTTTCTTCTCTATTGAAAAAATTATCAGGAGTATCATTTATTTTTTTATCTACTTGAGTTGAAAAAGTTTTATCCAATTCAACATAATTTTGTTTTAATTCTTCAAACATTTTTTATTTTTTTATTAATTAACTCCACATATCTCTAATATTACTTTCATTCTTATCAGATATAGAATCATTTTGATCTGGTTTTGTATCTGTTTTATTGGTTTGTATTACTGTATCTTCTGTTGTTTTAGCTGGATTATTAATATCTTTTATAGATTCAAAATCGAAACCTTTATATAATTCTTTTATTTTATTAATAATATTTTTCCTATTATTAAATGGAGTTGGATTTTTCTTAGATAGTTCTTTATATAATAGTACTATTGAAGAACTCATTAAAGTATTTTTTTCATTTTCATCTAAATCATCTTCACCAATTTTAGAACTTTCAATTAATTTTTTAATCCCTTCAACACTTCATCAAGTATCAGTTAATATTAATTTTTTAACCTTTTTCTTTATTTCACCATTTGTATTAAAGTCACCAAAATCACTTCTTAAAATCTGAATTTCTTCAATACTAGCACTTGAAACTTTAGCATTAAAAACTTCAGTTTTTTTGGCTTTTAGAGAATTTTCAAAATCTATTTTAGAAATTGATAATGAATCTAAAATTTTTCAATATTTTTTTATTTCATTTTCTGGAAAATTAACTAAATTAATTGTAATTTTATTAATAATAGCTTTCTTCATTCATTTAACCTTTGCTTCTATTCAAGTTTTTAATTTTTCAAATTGATCAAAATATAAATTTGCAATACCATTTTTAGATTCTTCTTTTAAACTTTCAATTGTATTAAATATATCTTTAATTTCTTTAGAATTTGTTGTAGTAATTGTAGCTGTTGAAAAAGTTGTTAGTGCAGTAACTGAATCAGTTATAGTTTTTTCACTTCATTTTAAATCAAAATTTTCTTTAGCAGTTTTTATTTTTTTTGTTTTAGCTATAGCTAGTTCAGATTTAGCAATTTTCAATTCTCATTCTAATTTATTTATTTGAATTTCTTTATCATTTATTTCAATTCTTTTATTATTTTGTTTTATTCAACTTAATCCACTTAATTCTCATTGTAATTTTGTTAAGTCTTTTTTAGCTTGTTCTAAATTATTTTTTTTATCATCATAATCTTTAACAGCTTCATTATAATCTTCTAATTTTTTATTATTTTGTTTTAATT
Source organism: Candidatus Altimarinota bacterium (assembly GCA_030950465.1). Classification (GTDB taxonomy): domain Bacteria; phylum Patescibacteriota; class Gracilibacteria; order BD1-5; family UBA6164; genus CALLPO01. The sequence continues at coordinate 8,173 of JAUZRO010000274.1, forward strand.
TTGTATTTTCTAATTCTCTTTCAGTATTTAATATTTCTCAATCTAATTTTAAATTTAATTCAGTTTGTTTACTTGAAGTTAATCAGCTCTTACTAATTTGTTTTTTCAAATCTTTTAAAATTTGTATTCATTTTTCTACTTCAGTTTTTCTTTTTTCATAATTATCAGTTAATTCAGTTCAGTATTCTTTTCAAGTATCATAAATATCACTTAAAAATTCTGTTAAGAAATTTCTTTCAGTTATTCATTCAACTTTTCATTTATAATAATTTTCTTCAGAATATTTAGTAATTTCTTCTAATATTTTTATTACTTTAGGATCAGTAGATAAATCTTTAATTCATTTAAAATCTTCTGATTTAATTTTATTATAAATTTCAGTTTTTATTTCTTCTGGTATTTTTGCTAATTTTATTTTACTTTCAATTCTACCAGTATATATAGATATTGTTTTTTCTACATCTGATACAATTGATTTACCTGAATCAGAGTCAAAGAATTTTTTCCAAGCTCAATATAATCAAGCTCATACAGCAGTTGCACCAATTAAAAATGTAGGAACACTTTTTGTAATTAGTGATAATCACATTAATCCAACACCAGTAGCAGTTGAAATTTGATCTGCTGTAATTCCACTTTTAAAATAATCTCAAACAGTTTTTATACTACTATCTTCTCATTTAGCCTCAATCATTTTTTTCTTTAAAACTCTTAAATATTCTTTATATTCAGGTGATTTTTCTGTAATTTTATCTGTATTAAATTTTTCTCGTATTTCTTTTGATAATTCAGAAATTTTTGTATCTAAAATATTATCTGTTGTCTTTTTCTTAAAATTTTCATCTGAAGAAATTTCAAGAACAGTATCTATCTTTTTATTATCTAAAGTTTTTTTTCATTTTTCTGAATTCATTGTAATTTTTATTGCATCATTTTTAGATGAAAAAGCTTCTTCTACTTTATCTTTTCATACTCATAATGTTTCAGCAACTTTATCATAACTATCTGTAACAAATTTACTTGTAGTAGCTTTTGCAGCATCTACTTTTGCAGGATCTAAGCCTTCATCTAATTTCTCACCTAGCATTTTAGCTAAAGACTTTGGTGTAATTCAATCCATTGAACCAGCAACTAAACCAGCAGCTCACATCATAATACCTGAAAATCAGAATTCTTTCCATACCATAAAAATTATACCTAACCATCATAGGGCAGAACCAGAAAGAACTTGTAATTTTTCTGACCAAGATTTATCTGACATTAATGTTTTTATAATATTTCCTGAACCCTGTTTTTCTATTGGTGCAATTGTTCAATCTTCTGAAAGAGAAATTCATAACCTTTGAGCCTCTTCTTTAGATATATTTAAAGCCCCTATTAAATTCATAGGGTTATCAATCATAGATTTAACAGTAGGGTTATCTTTATATTTTTTTTCAATTTCTTCTACTCTTTTAAAATGTGCTTCATATTTTTTATCATTTTTATATTTATTTTCAAATTTTCCCATTAAATATAGCATTTGTAATGCTGTATAATTTTTTGTAGCTAAATCATTAGCTTTTCATAATTTTTTATTTTTTACTCAATCTAAAAAATTATCCATTTTTCATATTAAAATATTTTCATATTTTTTTAAATCTTCATCCGTAACATTTCCTTCTTTTATTTTTTTATTAAATTCTATTAAATCTTTATTTTTAGATAGCTCTATAAAAACATCACCTCATTTAAAAATAGCTTTTTCAATTAATATAGAAGATAAAGTAATTACTCATAAAATACCATCAGGAGATAGTCAATTATCTTTTTGGTATTTTAAAATACTGGCTGTAAATTTTTCATTATAAACATTTTCTACTCATAATTTTTCAGCAACTAACTTTAATGATTTAGGATAATCTAATTCTGCAGTATCTAAAAGCTTTTTACTTTCAATTTCAGCACTCAAAGGTGTTAATTTTTCTTTAGTTTTTCTTATTTCTGTTTGAGCAGGTTCAGTTTTTAAAACTTCTGGAGAAGTTGTATTATTTTCAACTGAAACATTTGAAACATTTCTTTCTATATTTCCTCACATATTTTTTATTAATTAGTTTATATTATATTTAACAGAATTTTATCATAAAAAAAAAGACAAAGCAAATATCTTGCCTTGACTTTTTTGTATTTTATCTTTATTGGAAAGTATTATAATATAAACTCTAAATAATTATCTTTGTTTATTATTTTAAAATTATTTTTTGGAAAACTTTCAGTAAATCAATTTGGTAATTTAGGTGTTTTTTTTCAGAATTTAAATTCATAAGCATTTATTTGTTCTCAGATTTCCTCTATGTAGTTAACTTCTTGTTTATTATAATTTCTCCAAAAATAAGATGATAAAAATTTATTATTATATGAATTTAATTTCATTCTTTCTAAAATTAGAAAATTTTCCCATAATGCTCAAGTATCTGTTCTATTTTCTAAATTAGACATATTATTTATTATTATATTTCTAATTCATAAATCATAAAAAAATATTTTATTTTGTTTACTTAATTCTTTTCTTTTATTTTTAAATAAAGGTGGTAGTTTAAAAATAATATAACTTTTCATAAGCAAATCTATATATCTATCAACTGTTTTTGCATCAACTCATAATTTATTTGCTAATTCTGTAATTGATACTTCTGAACCAATTTGTAGAGCAAGTAATTTTAATAATTTTAAAATAATATCAGAATTTTTTATCTGTTGAAATTCTAAAATATCTCTATATAAACTAGAATTAGCAAGTTCTTTTAATACATTTATTTTTTTAGAAATATTTTTTTGTTTTATTACATCAGGATATCATCAAAAAATTAAAAAGTTTTCTAAATTTTCATCAGCTTCTCTTATTCAATAAGTTTTTCAAAATTCTGAAACACTAATATTAAACATATTATAAACAATTTTTCTTCCAGTTAAGGGTTCACTTGTTAAATCTAATATATTTATTGAAGATGAACCAGTTAGAACTATTTGTTTTTTACCCTTATATTTATCAATTAATATTTTTAATGTATTTCAGATATTTATTATTTTTTGTGCCTCATCAATAAAAATTATATCTTTATCTTCTATAAATAGTTCAAGTTTTTTTAAACTATTATTATTTAATAGCTCTCTATCCTCAATATAATCTCAATTAAAAGATATAATTTTTTTATTAGAAAAATTATTTTTTAAAATATTTTCAACAAGAGTAGTTTTTCCAATTTGTCTTGCTCAAAGTATCATAATAATTTTTCATTCAAAAAAAGATTTATTTATTTTGTTTTCCAATATTCTTTCAATCATTTTTTTTTATTAATTTAAGGAATTAAATCCTTAAAATTATATTAATTTAAGGAACTAAGTTAAATTAATTTAAGAAAAAATCAAAGCAAATATATTGCCTTGACTTTTTTGTTTTTTTATTATTTTGGAAAATAGATAAAAATACTTTAAACTTTTATAGAATAATCTCTATATTCAATTACAGATTTTTCAATTGTAGAAATACTACTTGCTTTATTGTTTCAAGTTGTCTCTTTTAATAATTTTCATTCAGAATTTAATAATTTGTAACCTCAAACTTTATCAGTTTTCACAATAGTTAATCAATCTTTTAATACTATAGAATCTCAAGTTTTTTGTAATCATTTTACTTTATTTGTTCAAGTTAATAATCATCTTTCTTGAGGATTAAGTCTTTGTTTGGTAGTATTAGAAGATTCAGTATTTGTTTTCTTTATATCAACTTTTCCTATATTTTCAAAAACTTTAGCAGATTCCTTAGCAGAATTAATAACATTATCTTTTGATCTAATAATAGATTCAAGTGCATTTATTTCTTGATTCATAGCTTTTATTTCAGCAGGAGTTTTTCATCATTTAGAAATTTCTTTATTTAAAGCATCTCTTCTAGTAGTAAGTTCTTTAATATTTTTTTCTCCAATAGATTTTAAATCAATAGGTTTAGAATTTGAGGCTACTTTATTAACTCCACCCATAGCATCAATATCTGATTTTTTAATAGGTTTATATTCAATTTGTTTAGGAATTGGAGCTACAGTATGTGGTCTTCAAGTACTTATTCAAATTCACTCTTTTTCTAAAACAAAATTTGGTTTATTCCTAAATTTTCCTGCTCCTTTCATAATTGAAACCATCATTAATGCTTCAATATATTCTGCCCAAGTATAATGTGTATCATTTTCTGGACTAAGAAGTTTTTCAAGTTCAGCTCATGTAACTGTTAAAACTCATGCTTCAGCTAAAATTGCTCAAGAATTTTTTAATATTCAGTTTGGAACTTTGTCAGTTAAACTTTGGCTCTTCCTTAAATCAATTAGGTAGAACTTAATTTTTGTATATAATATATTAAAATATAATAAAAATCAAATGGAAAAAGAACTATTTTTACAGG
>JAUZRO010000275.1 GCA_030950465.1 Candidatus Altimarinota bacterium
AAACTAAATCAAATGAAATATTTATTTGATCAATTTTATTTATTGTAATGTGAGCATCAACATTAGCTCATTCAATGTGATTTTCTTATTCTCTTTGAGCCTTTATTGCTTGAATGTTAATTGCTGAAACTAATTATAAACATCAAGTAGAAGCTGATTTAATTCCTTTTAGGGATTTACTTTTAGGGTTTTTCTTTGTTACTGTAGGTATACAATTAAATTTAGAAGTTATTTATAATAATATAGAATTTATTTTTATAATTTTAAGTGTTTTATTATTGGTTAAAATAGCAATAATTTTTCTTGTTTTAGTTTGGTCAAATAATAAAAAAATTTCTCTTAAAACAGCATTTACATTATTTCAATTTTGAGAATTTGGTATTGTTATTTTTGATTTAGCAACATCTAAAAATTTACTTGACCCAAATATATCACAAATATTAATAGTTGTAATTATTATATCAATGATTAGTACTCCTGTTATTTTAAAAAATGTTGATAATATAGTTGATTTTATATTTTGAAAAAAAGTTTTAGATTATAAAGATTGTTTAGATACTACAAAATTAAAAAATCATATAGTTTTGATTGGTTATTGAAGACTAGGTAAAGTTATATCAAATCTTTTAGATAAAAATAATATTAAATATATTATTATTGAAAATTATATTAAAGCTTATAAAGAATGACAAAAAGATTGAAAACCTATAATTTTTTGAAATTCTTTTCAAGAAAATTTTCTTAAATCTATAAATATAGAAGATGCTAAGACAATTCTTATTTCAGTTTGAAAAAATGAAAAATTATATTTAATTGTTAGTGTTATAAAAAGGATGAATATTAGTTGAAATATAACTATAAAAGTTAATAATTTTGAGGAAAAGGATATGATAGAAAAATTAAAAGTTAAAAATATAATAGTTGAAACTGAAAAAACAGCTTTAGCTATGACTGAAAAATTAATAAAACATTTATCAAAATGAGAATAATTCTCATTTTTTATTTGCATTTTTTAAAATAATATTTATATATAATAAATATTATTTTAAAACTTTCTTTCAACAGAGGGTTTTAACCCTTTGCTTTTATGAAAAGACATTATTATAAAGAAAATATTATAAATATTTGTGATAAAAAACATTTAACTGTAGAAGAAATATTTGAACAGATTTCAAGTAGTTTTCCTGATGCAGGGAAGTCTAGTATATATAGAAATGTAGAACAATTAGTTGAATCATGAGATTTAAAAAAAGTTGTATGAATTTGAAAAAAAGCTTATTTTGAAAAAAATAGTTGATACCATATACATTTAATTGATGAAAAAACTTGAAAAATATTTGATTTAGAAGAAGATATAGAAATAAAAAATTTACCTAAGAACTTTAAAGCTAATAATATGGATATTAAAATATTTGGTGAATTTGCTTAATATTATTTTCCTTTTAAATAACCAAAGTCTGAAAAATTAAAACTTTTTCAGACTTTTTTGAAAGAAAAAAATATAAATCTAGTATTAGCTTGTGAGAAGACAAAAAATCTTCTTAAAAATAAATATAATTAATTTAACAATAAAAAATATATTATGAAAAATACTAATAAGAAAATAGTAGCTGGATTAGCTGCAACTGCAATTATAGCATTATCATTTGGTTCTGTTTCTGCTGGTCAATGAGGTGGTCAAGGTGGTTTAGGTAAAGTAATTACTTCTGAAGAAAAAGCAAAATTACAATCAATGAATGAAACTGATAAACAAGCATATGCTAATGAATTGAAGGCTAAATATAATATAACTACATCTTGAAAAAGTGAGGGTAAGTGAGAATGAAAAAAAGGTGGTAAAGAATGAAAAGAAGGTCATGGTCCTGAAGCTATGTTAGCTGATATTGAAAAGCAAGAAGTAAGTGCTATTGAAATTGAATTACTTGAAAAACAATATGAAGAAGAAATGATGTCTAATGAATTATATATGTCTTTTTATGAGATGTATGGTATAGAAACATTTAAAAAAGTTGCTGAGTCTGAAGCAAAACATATGGTAGCTGTAAAAGCTTTACTTGATAGATATGATATAGAGGCTCCAACTGATTATAATCATATCAAAGATTTATATGAAACTTTAAAAGAATCAGGTTCTAAATCTGCATTTGATGCACTAGAAGTTTGAGTAAAAATTGAGTTTGTTGATATAGATGATATTATAACAGCTATTAAAGCAACTGATAATGATGATATTAAAGTAGTTTTAACAAATATAGGTTGAGCTTCATATAATCACTTAAGAGGTTTTATTAAAGCAATTGACAGTAATGGTTATGAAACTGAATTAGATTGGAATCAATATTTAGATGAATCTGATTTATCTATAAAAGGGCCAATTAAATATAAATTAGCTGAAAAATTAGAATCTGAATGAGTAGAATTACCAGAACAAGTAAGTTCAGAGGTTATGAAAAATAAAAAATGTGATAAAAAAGATTCTCATGATAACAAAGGGGAATGAAAAAAATGAGAAAAAGGTGAAAATAAATCACAAAATTCTACACTTTCTAATAAATATAAAGTAGCTATTATTTCTAAATATTGAAATGTAATTAATGCTATGTCTAATGATAGATTAGAAATTTTAGTAGAAAAAATTGATGTTGCATTAGAAAAAGTTAATTCTAGTTCTAGCTATTCAACAGATTTAAAACAAAAATATAATTTAATTCTAGGAGCATTAAAAGAAATTACTCAAGATAAATTAGATAATGTTGAATTAGATTTAGGGGAATTATTAAAATAATACTTGTTTTTATAAATAATTAAGTAGAATATATTTATTATTAATTAAACAATTTATTATGAAAAAATTAAGTATATTTGTGGTATTAGTTGCAGTTTTATTTTTATCTTCTTGTTATGAAGAAAAAAATAATTATGAAGAAAAAGATTCAAATCAAAAAATTGAGCAAAATGATGAAATAGTTATAGATAAATATAATAAGGAATTAATAGAGGAAATTATTGAGCCATTATTAGATATTAAATAATATTAAGTGTTAGATTGCAATAAATATACTGATAAAGATATAATAGCATTAGTCTCTTCCTGAGAGATTAATGCATTTTATTGTTTGGTTGAAAAATATGAAAAAAAATTATTAAATTATATCTTAAGAATTACAAATATTTCTTATGAAGATGCTGAAAATTTATTACAAGATATATTTTTAAAAGTTTATACAAATATTAATTCCTATAATTCTGAATATTCTTTTTCAAGTTGGATTTATAGAATTGCTCATAATTATACTATAGATTATTATAAAAAACATAAAAATAAACAAAATATTGATATAAATTCTTGAAATGATGATGAAAATGTTAATTTTTTAGAATTATTACAAAGTGATGAAAATATTGAGGAAAATATTTTAACAAAAGAATTAATTCTTAAAATAAAAAAAATATTAAACACTCTTGATATTAAATATGAAGAAATATTAATTTTAAAATTTTTAGAAGAAAAAAATTATAGAGAAATAAGTGATATTTTAAAAATACCAGAATGAACAGTTGCAACTCTTATAAATAGATGAAAAAAGCAATTTAGAGAGAAAGCAGAAGAGCAAAATTTAATAAATTATTTATAATATTATGAAAAAAGATTTCAAAAATAATCTTATGAATAAAATAAAAAAAGATGAAATAATACCTATTTCTAAAAATTTTTTTGTGATTAAAAAAATAGTAATATTTTTGTTTTTATGATTATCTATTTTAATTTGAGCATTATCAATTGCAGTAGTTTTTTGATATTTATTTGAAGCAGACTGGTTTTTAAGCCATAAATTAGGTTTATTAAAAATTACTATAAATTTTTTGCCTTTTTTCTGGATAATATTTTTAGCTATATCTGTAATTATTTCTTACTTTAATTTTAAAAATACTGACAAGTGATATAAATTTTATTTATGGCAAATAATTTTAATAAATATATTAGCTTCATTTATTATTTGAATTTTATTTTATTTTTCAGGATTGTCACAATTTATAGAAGAAAAGATACAAAATAATTTACCTAATTATAGAGAGTATTTAGTTTGAGATAATACTTCTAGAATGAAAAAGATTTGGCAAAATGAAGAGTCTGGTTTATTATTATGAATAATAGTTAATTTAAATAATAACAAAGGGCTAAAGCCCTCTGTTGACAGTTTTAAATTAAAAGACACAAATAATAAAGTGTGGAATATAAAAATATTAAAACAAACTATAATTAGACATAATTTAGAATTAAAATCTTGAATTAAAATAAAATTAATCTGAGAAAAAAAATCAAAAAATATTTTTGAAGTTATTGAAATTAGACCATTTATGTGAAATTTAAAATGATATCAAGAGAATCATAAAAAATAAAAAATTTAAGGATAGTTTAAGCTATTCTTTTATTATATTAAAAAATAAGGGGCTAAAATTCCTCTGTTTATAAACTCTGAAAATATTATATTTATGCTCTCTAATAGAGGGCTTTAGCTCTTTGAAATAAAACTATGAAAAAAATTTGCTCAAATCTTAAAACATCAGATAAAATAACTTTTTTATTTGGTATTTCTAATTTTTTATTATTGATATTTTTATTGTTAGTTATAAATATAACTTATTTTTTCATATGGTATTCTGATCAAAAAGAAGAAAGCCTTTATGATATGAATAAAAATTATAATAATTATATTGAATGAAAAAGTAATACAAACTTAGAAGCTTTTAAAAAATATATTTTAAAAAAAGATACATTAATTATTCCATCTAATTGAGATGAATTTATTTGTTCAAATTGAGTAGAGGCAAAGATACATGATGATATTGATTCAATAAAAGATAATTTATTTTATAGTAATTGAGAAAAAGTATTTTTTATTTATTCAAAATATTACCCAGAAATATGAGAAGTAAAAGTTTTTTTTGATACAACTTCTTATGTTAAATCACAAATTATTATTATAAAAATAAGTTTATTTATAATATTGTTTTCATTATTTATATTTTATTTTTTATGAAAAAAAATAACTAAATATTCTTTTAAAAATTTAGAAAATATTTCTAAAAAAGCCTGAAAATTAGATATAGAAAAAGATTTTGAAAAAATAGAAATTATTTGAAATAAAAATGATGAAATAAATATATTAGCAAATACAATAAATAATTCTTATTGTCATATTAAAAAGCAAACTAGTAATTTAAAACAATTTATAACTGATGTTAGTCATGAATTTAAAACTCCATTAATGGTTATTAATTCAGAATTAGATTTATTTAATAAAAAATTAGAAAAGAATAAAATAGAAAAAGAAGATATTCCAGATTTAATAATTAGTATTAAAGAAAAAACTAAAAAGCTAAATAATTTACTAGAAACATTTTTATTTTTATCAAGGATAGAAAATAAAGTTGAAAAATTAAATAAACAAAAGATAAATTTTTCTAATTATTTAGAAAAATTTGTAAAAAATTATATAAAAAATAATGAAATATTTAAAAATATTTGAGTAGAGAATATTGAAGTAAAATTAAAAATAAATAAAAATATAAATTTAGAATTAGAAGAAAATACTTTTAATATTTTATTTTGAAATTTACTTAGTAATGCAATTAAATTTTCTAAAAATAATTTAAAAAATAATAAAAAAATTATTGTAGAAATTTGATTAAATAAAAATGAATTTTATATAAGAGATAATTGAATTTGAATAAAAAATGATGATATAAAAAATGTTTTTAATAAATTTTCTAGAACTAATATAAATATAGAATGATTTTGAGTTTGATTATTTCTAGTAAAAAGATTAATAGAATTATATAAATGGAAAATAAAAGTTGAGAGTAAAGAATGAAAATGAAGTAAATTTATTGTTAAAATTTAGTTTTACAAGGGTCTTTAGCCCCTTGTATTATACAATAAACTATGAAAAAAATACTATTAATAGAGGACAATAAAGAAATCTCTAATAATATTAAAGAATATTTAGAACTTGAAGATTTTAAAGTTACTCAAGCTTTTGATTGAGAGGTTTGACTTGATACTGCTTTAGATAAAAAGTTTGATTTAATCTTACTTGATTTAATGCTACCAGAAATTGACTGATTTACAATTGCAAGAAAATTAAAATCAAAATCAGAGGTTCCAATTATTATGATAACTGCCAAAGATTCTATAAATCAAAAATTAGAATGATTTGAAAATTGAGCAATTGACTATATTGTAAAACCATTTGATTTAAGAGAGTTAGAAGCAAGAATTATAGCTCATTTAAAAATAAGTAAAAACTCTGCAAAAATAGAATTTGGAGATTTAAGTATAAATATAAATTTAGAAACTAGGGAATTTTTAAAATCTTGAGAAAAAGTAAAAATTACAACTAAAGAATTTCTAATTTTTAAATATTTATTTGAAAATAAAGATAGAGTTTGTACAAGAACTGATTTAATAGAATATGTGTGGTGAAATGAAAGTTTGTTTGATGATGATTCAAAACTTGATGTTTATATATCAAATCTTAGAAAAAAACTAGATAAAAAATTAATTGAAACAGTTAAATGAGTTGGTTATAAATTTATAGTTTAAATTAAAAAAATATTTTGAATTTTTATTTATTTTTTAATTAATTAATAGAAATAATGCCCAAATATAGCACTTCTTGATAGATATTATTTTTTCTTACTTTGCTCTTACCTTGAATAAGTATATTTACATTGTTATTTTAAATAACATATTTTATAAATAATAATAAACTTGTAGGAAAATCAAAAATTA
>JAUZRO010000276.1 GCA_030950465.1 Candidatus Altimarinota bacterium
TTGATTTAGAAAAAAATAAATTTAAAAAACAAATCAATATAATTAAAAAAAATAATTTAGAAAAAAAAGCTTATAAAGAAAATGAATTTAATAATGATTTTTTTAATTAAATTAACATGTTCATAAATTATTTAAAAATTAGTGAAAAAAATATAAAAAAAGAAAAAATAGTAGTTTTTTATTGAGTAAGTTGATGATGAAAATCTACTTATTTAGATTATTTTATGAAAAAATATAAAAATAATTTATTTTTGTTTCATAAAGAAGAAAAAATAAAATATAAAAAAACTAATAAAGCTTATATTTTTATTGATGAAATTGTTTATTTTACACAACTAATAATTATTTTCAGGTATTTATTTGCATGAAAAAAAATTTTTATAGCAACACATATAAATTTAATTTTTTATAAAATATTTTTCCTATTTTTTAAGAAAAAACTATTTAATGTAGATAAAAATTTTAATAAAATTAAAATGTATTTAGATGATAAAAATATTAATGCAAGTAAATCCAGTTTAAAATATTTTATAAAAAATTATAGTTGAAGTTTTAATGAACTAGATTTTATGTTAAATAATTATAAAAATAAAAATAATTTTGAAGAAATTTTATATTTATTTGAAAAAGAATGTAAATTAATTATTAAAAATAAATTCTAACAAAAAAAAGTGAAATTTTAGCAAGTATGTAATTTATAAGTAAACTTAAAAAGTGTTAGAAAAAAATAGAGAAATAATTTATAGTATTGAAAAAAATATAGTATATTTATTTAAAAATAATAAATATAATCAAGTTGTACAAAATTGTTTAATTCTTTTAGATATTAGTAAAAATAATAAAATAGGAATTAAATATTTAGAATTGTCTAAAAAAGAATTATGATGAGACTATTGGGAAAAGACTTTTGAATCAATATATGATTTTTGGCTCTTTTCGTGATAGCAGGAAAAATACCATCTAAATTTCAAGTTTTTTCAAACAAAATCTAGCAGTTAATTTTTTGATATACATAACTTTTGAAGAAAATCAGTGTGAAACTCTTTTTGCAACTTTACATAAA
>JAUZRO010000277.1 GCA_030950465.1 Candidatus Altimarinota bacterium
ACTGAATTTATATTTCAAATATGAAATATTCCAAATAAAGTAATTAAAATTAAAAAAACTATTTTCAAAAATTTAAAATTAAATATTGCATAAAAACTTCATAATAAAGTTATAAATACTGATATTCAAAATAAACTCCATCAATGTCAGCTACTTGGGATAATTTGTAAAAGTAATAATCACATTATTCACATTCAAATTATATGTAAAAAATGATGAATATTATGTATTTCTGATTTATTTTTTATTTTATTAATAAAAAATAAATTTAAAATAAAACTTGATAATATTACTGCAAAACTAACCAAAAACGGATAATATCATTTTTCAACTTCTGATAATAAAATTCAAAATTTAGTTAATCAAATTATAAATAATATAGTAGCTGCCCAGAATATTTTTTTACTTCAATTTTGTGAATAAAAGAAATATAAAATTGTTGCTTCAAATAACCAAACTGTAGAAATAATTTCAGCAGTTTCTGAAAAAATAAATGCTATTGCAACTGAAAATATTGAAATACTTATTCACATAAAATTATAAACAGTATTTTTTAGATTTTCATCAGATTTAATTTTTTCTATTCAAAGTTTATTCATTATAAAATATCATTGTAAAAAATATATTATAGCAAGTACTAGAAAAGCTAATCATTCTAATATTCAAGAAAAATAAGCTTCTCAAAAACTATAAATTTGAAATGCAAAGAATAATGCTCAAGCTAAACTTCATATTATTAAAGTATTTAAATTTTTCTTTTTAAATAAATTATCATTAATAAATGGTAAAACTAAATTAGCTATAGCAAAAATAATTATTGCAATTATAAATAAAATCATAGAATCTCATGAATTTGAAATAACTGGAGCTAAAATTAATATTGTTCAAATTGTTCAAATAGAAAATAATTTAGTTAAATCTTTTTTTGTAGAATAATAATAACTTGAAAATAAAAATATAAAACTTGTGATAATCATTGATATAAATTCAATAAATTTTATTTCATTAATTTTTCAAGTAAAACCTAAACTTAAACTTAAATCTAAATTAAATAATAATATAAATAAAGCTAATATTCAAAAGAAAAAATAAGTGAAAATATTTGATAAACTTCACAAAAGCATAAATCAAACTAAATAAATAATTATTGTTCAAATTAATACAAAAGGACTAAAAATTAAATTTCAACTAAATAATATTCATGTTAAAATAATTAGTGGAATAAATAATAAAATATTCAAAAAACTACTTTTGTGCTCATCCCCTTTATGAAAGGGGATTATAGGGGAATTTATAATTTTTACAGTAAATATAAATATTCATAATATAATTAAATTATAAATTATTGCTCAAAACCCAGTTGATAAAATACTTAAATATTCTCAATTAATATAAGTTGTAGAATATATTAAATTTGCAATTATAAATAAATAAGCTCAAGAAAATAAATATATAATAACTTGTTTAGAATTGAAATTAATTCAAGAAAACTTATTTGCTCAAATTATAGTAATAATACTAAATACACTTGTTAAAATTATTTTACTTGACCATCAAATACTATCAGAAAATGGTGCTACTAAAAATAAAATATTTCAGAAAATAAAACTTAAAGCAAGTAGTGTTAAAGTAGCTTCTCTAATAGAAATATACAATGCTCATAAACTTACTATTAAACTATATCCTATTAAAGTATAAGGCTGAGTTGCTCAGTCTGATCCTATTATAAATGGATTTAGATATGCAAAAATAAATGAAAAAACAAGTAAAGTTTTTGATTTATAAATCATTGAAGTTAAAACTCAAAATACAGTATTCAAAATTAAGAATATAAATGTAGTTCATTCAGCTAGGTAACCATCATCTCATATTAAATATCTTCCAGAAAGAATTACAGCAAAATTTATTAATATTCAAGTTCACATTAAAATTAAACCTTCATTTTCAGAGTTTTTATGAATTTTCATTCAGGCAAAATATATTGAAAATCATACTAATATTCAAACTGTTATTCTTCATTTTTCTCAAATAACTTCCCAAAAATCTCAAACAAATCATTTTAATAAAAATACAACTCATAAAAATACTAATATAGAACCTAATTTAGCAAGTAAATTTGTTGAGAAAAAATCTTTAATATAATTTCCTATTTTATCAAAAAATATACCTAAAACTCAAGGTTCATCATTATATGTAGTATAATTTAAAGAATTTTGTAAATCTATATTTTTTTCTTTTTCTTTATTTATAGCCCCTGATAAGGGGTTGGGGTTTTCTTCTAAATTATTCAAAGGGCTGAAGCCCTCTGTTGACACTTTTTCTTCTTCTTCTAAATTAATTATTTCTTCTTTTATTACTCTATCATTATCTATAATGTCCTCATCCCCTTTATGAAAGGGGATTATAGGGGAATTATTAATTATATTTTCTTTATTTATATAATTCTTTTTTATAGAATCTGCAAAAAATTCTAATCTTTCTATTAAAAAATTCTCAGATAAAAATAATAATTTTATAACAAATATTGCAATTATTGCAATTATATAACTTTCAAATCAATATCAAAATAATGCTCAAAAAGCACTTCCTGTTCAAATTGCTATTAACCAAGCAAATCTATTTAATAATTTTAACATATTTTTTGTTTAATAATAATTTTATAAATCAATTTCTATATCTTCTTTTTTAGCTTTAGTATAGCTTTTTCAGTTTAAAAATTTTTCTTTTTTATTTTTAATTTTAGTTTTTTTTATTTTATTAGTTTTTTTAAAATCTTCTTTTTTAATATTACTACTAATAAACTCTCATCAATTAATTTTTTTTATTAGAAAATATATAGCAGTAGCAAAGATAGCTATAATTAATAATATAATTACTATCATTATAGTTTTATTTGATTCTAAAAATCTACTATCTTCTTTATCACATTTATTTCATATTCAGTCTCAATCAATATCTCATTGAAGTGGATTATATATATATGGACAATTATCTAAAGATTCCCATATATCATCTCAATCATCATCTTCACAAGCATTTCAAATTCAATCATTATCAGTATCTAATTGATTAGGATTAGATGCATTTATACAATTATCTTTTATTCATTTTATTCAATCTCAATCTGAATCTTCACAAATATCTCAAATATTATTTTTATTAAAATCTAATTGTTTAGTATTTTGTATTTTTAAACAATTATCACATTTATCTCAAACTCAATCTTTATCACTATCTAGCTGATCATTATTTTTAACATTTTTACAATTATCTTCAATATTAATTATTCAATCGAGGTCATCATCATTTTTTGATAATTCTTTTATTTTATAATCACAAATATCTCATAATCAATTTTTATCTTCATCTATTTGAGTTGGATTAAAAAATTTACAATTATCACATTTATCTCAAATTCAATCTTTATCAATATCTAATTGTCTAGTATTTTTTATTGTTATACAATTATCAATACTATCAAAAATTCAATCTTCATCTTTATCAAATTCACAAACATCTCAAATATTATTCAGATTTATATCTTTTTGGTCAGCATTTGAAATAGTTGGACAATTATCTTTTTCTCATGATATTCAGTCTCAATCTACATCACTACATTTATCTCAAATTCAATCAGCATCAAAATCTTTTTGAAGTGGATTATAAACATTTATACAATTATCTGATCAGTTTTCTACTCAATCTCAATCAGTATCTTTTTCAATATTTGGATTATAATCTGGATTTTCATCTAATTCAATTACAATTTGAGGAGTATTAGTATCAATAGGAAATCAAACTGGTATTGTGTCTAAATTAATATTATCTAAACAACTATAATCACTATAAAAATTAACTTTTCATCATCATTCTACTTTAATTAATTTAATATCTTCTTTTTTTGTAAAACTTAATTCAGATATTTTAACTAATTCTTTTTTTATATTTTTAACATCTTTTGGTTTAAATATAATCTTTATTTTAGAAATATTAAAATCAACTAAACTATCAAATCTAATTAAGTTAAAATTTTTTCAATCTGTAGACATATGAACTTCTGGATAATAATCTTTAGAAGAATGCTTAAAATTAAACAAAAAACTATCTTTTATTAATAAATTTTTAAAATCAATAATTATTGATTTTTCTTTATCTAAAGTAATCTCTTTATAAGTTTTTAAATTATCATCATTTAAAAAAATAATATCTGAAAAACTTTGAGAAGTATATTCAACTTTTTTTCCTAATTTTTTATAAGGAATTATTGGAATTAAAAAATCTCATTTAACTGCTATAGTCCCTTCTTTATTTATTTTTATAATATATTTTCATTCATTCTGATTTCAAAAATAATATGAAGTAGAATTTTTGAAACACTCTTTTTTAAATTTACCAGGCAATTCTTTTTCATAAATATTTCTAGCTTCAGAAAAATTTACATTAAATAAAATAATAAAAATTAGCAAAAATATTTTTCTCATCACAAAAAAAGTTATATAATAAATTGTACATTTAATTTATTATATAACTTTTATTTTTATTGCAATTTTTTTGTACGTTTAATAAAAGTAAAATTTGATTTTATAATAAATATTTTATTTCAAAATCTTTACTTAATTCTTCAATTTGATTTTTAGAATTTTTAGTTAAAATAATAATTCCATGTTTTTTTGCATATTCTTTAGCATCTTTATTTATTTTAAAACCAGCAATTCATCAATAAATTCTATGATTCCTATAATCAATATTTTTTGATATATATTCCTTAAAAAAAGGCATTTGTTTTTCTAACAATTTTACAACATCATTTTTATGAACTATTTTTTTAACTTCAATTACTGTGATTTTATTTCAATTATATCATATAATATCAAATTCTTGTTCATTTCATCTAGATAAATAATGCTTTTCTCACTGAGAAAAATAATCATAAGTCTCTCAGTGTAGTTCATTTGCCTTATCTAATGCTGTATAAAAATATTCCTCCACAACAGCTCAATCATTATTTACAAAATTTCAAAATATTCAATATTGTTTTTCCAATTTATCCCATCTTTTATCTGCAGCAGCCAATTCCATAACTTTAATAATTCTTTCTTTTTCAAATTTCTTTTCTTCAATAATTCTTTCTTTTTCAAGTTTTTCTTCCTTAATAATTCTTTCTTTTTCATTGATTTCCCATTTTCTTGTAGATTCTTTTTGAGAATTCTTTATTTCAATCATCCCCTTAGTAAATTCCAATTGCAATCTTTGAATTTCCTCCATTATATTATTAGTCATATTTTTTTAATTATTATATATTTATAAATCCTATCTTAATAATTTTTATCTTTATTGCAAATTTTTTATATTCCATATATATATTCAAAAAAATAACCACAAAAAAAGCTAGGTATAAACCTAGCTTTAAAATGTCTTTATTTATTACTCCTCAAGACTTTTTTATTTTTAGAAAGTTATTTCACTTCCGCACTTTTTTTTAACTAATTTTTGTATTCTTTGTATTCTCCCAAATTAACTTCAAAAGATCCTTTTTGATCTTTAAAAAGTTGATAAGAATCACTGTTGTTTCCAAATTCTACTTTGTATTCAATTATAGCATTTAAGCTACAATTTTCTTCTATTTGAACATTCAAATAGATATTATCATCATTTATAACTTCTTCTGGAAATGAGATTATATCATCTCCATCATCATTTCTAACATTTTGAATATTACATCCATAATATTGTATATTTGTAATATAAATTGATGATTCTGCTGGCATATATCTATCATCTATAATGATAGATAATACTGCAGAGTTATCATCATATGATAATTGCTCTGTAACTACTCCCAGAACAATTACCTGTTCTGGAAGTAATATTGTTTTTGCAACATTATTACTATCAATACTGATGTTAATATTCTCACCATTTTCATCAACTATCTCTAATGATGAGATAATTGTTGATAATACAGAGTAATTTTGAACATACTCATTTTCTTTTAATACAGTAGTAATTAAAACATCAGCACTACTATCTATATAGTGGTTTAACATAAAGACAATTTCATTATTCTGAATATCACCTCTAAAAGTATAACCATTAATATTTAAAGTCACAGAAGAAATTACGGTACTAATGATATTATCATTAAACTCTGATGGGTTTAATGTCATTTTATTCAATGTTCCAGTAGTATTTAGCTGCCCTTTGTAAAGAACAGTTTCTGCACCATTTCCAAGAACAACCTCACGGTCTAAAATTGCTATAGAGGTTAATGTATCACAAAGACCAAGTAATTGTGAAATGATATCACAAGTTTCTACACGTATATCTTTATAAAAACCTATAAAAGCATTCTCATATGTACCTCTTAGAATTACAACAGTTTTTCCATCTTTACTAATTTCTACATTCAATCTGTAGTAATCAACAATAAAGTCTTCTGATAAATGAAATGTTACATCATTTTCTAATGTAAGATTAAAATCAAAAGATTGAGGTTCATTAATGTAGTACTCCAAATTGTAAGTAAACCCAACTCCATTTAATGAAGCAGTGTCATTTTTCAACATTATAACATCATTTCTTAAAAACTCTAAAAGCTGTGTTTTTGAAAACACATAAAATTTATCATTAACTGAATATATTTCTCCAAAAATAGCATAAAACTGAATTTTTCCACTTTTACTTATGGAGTAGTTTAAATTATCAATTCCATCTTCATGATCTATTGTAATATAGACTTCTAAATTTGGATTGATTTTTATATTAACACTAACATGTTTCAAATCTTTTGTCATAACAAAGATTGTATTCCCCTTTAATAAAGGAGTAGTTGAATTAATTTTGTCACTCCAAAACTCAACAACTATAGTTAGTTCACCTAACGGCAATTGTTCAAATTGCTCGTAGTATTTACCATTTTTATCTAAGATGTAAATAGTATAACTATGTGCAATCCAAGAAAGCTCATAAGTTAATTCTTGATCCTCTTTTATGCTTTTAGCACTTCTAGTTGGTCTGGTTTCTTTATTTAAAAAAACAATCTTCTTTGTTTGAAAATCATAATAAGCATCTTTAAATGCTACCTTTTGATTTTTAGTAATCTCAGGAGTTCCAACAACCTCATAATCTTCAATAACTGAAGAACTAGTAGTATTTTCACTACAACCACCAAAAATAAACAATGCTATTAAAGTCAGCATGACTAAATTAATTTTTTTCAAAATCAATCCTTTTTTTAAAATAGTCGATCCTTTAAAGAATATATAAAATTTTCTCTAAATTCACGCCATACTATCTATAAAAAAATATATTTTTATAAACAATAGTGGTGTGAATTTAGAAAGAGAATTGTTTTTCTTTAAAATCTCTACAAAATCTAATTTTTTAATTTTTGTTTTTTTGTCTTGAGGAATAAATAGACATCCTTTGTAATTAAAAATCATCATATAAATATTTATTGTAAAATATCATAGATTAGTTTAATTACAAACTTTTGCCTACTTACCCTAGAATGTTAATGAACTATTTTTTTTTCGTTACTATCAACCACTTTTCAAAAGTGGTATTTTTTTTGTAAATTTTCTTGAAAAATCTCTCGCAATTTTAAAAAAAATGGTTATACTAATAAAGTATAAGAAATTACTTAATTAA